>NZ_KL370874.1:0-104832 GCF_000702225.1 Bacteroides sp. Ga6A2
AGTCAAATGAAGTTGTTGGATTTTGCAAAACATTTCGACAGCGAGGAAGCTTGTGAAAAGTACCTCAAGGAAACTCGCGAAAAAGAAGGTATAAAGTGCAGCCGCTGTGGCTGCGAGAAACAGTACTGGAACCGTTGCCACAAACGCTGGATGTGTGCCAAGTGCGGACATGAGACTACCCTCAGGTCGGGCACGGTTATGCACGGCAGCAACCTTCCACTGCTATACTGGTTCACAGCCATTCACTTGCTCACGTCCACAAAAAAGACGTTCTCAGCAGCCGAGATGCAGCGACAGCTCGGGCACAAGCGCTATCAGCCTATCTGGGAGATGATGCACAAACTCCGCAGCGTTATGGGCGAGCGCGACTCAAAGTACAATCTTGAAGGAACAATAGAACTGGACGAGGGCTATTTTACAAGAAACAACGACTCTGCAAAGGATGAAGATGAGGACGAGAATCAAAAGAGGGGACTTGGCAGCCAACGCAAGTCGATATGTCAAGAAATCTTCGGCTTTCCTTCGGGATGCGTTCGGGATTTGCCAAACCGCATACAAACAAAAAAAGATAGAGCGAATGCTCTATCTTTCCTACTGATTAGCCTGTAAAGCTATATTTATTTCTTTAAATCCAAACTCTTTTCAGAAGCAGCGGCTGCATTCTTGTCAGCCTTCTGCTCAAGTGCAACACGAACTGCATCGGCTGTATTAGCATTAGCAGGAAGCGCCTTAAGGTTAGCTGCTATCTTGCCGACATTCATGTTTGCTATACCCTTAACAGGTAACTTAGTCTCAGCATTTGCTATCGCAAAGCAAACGACCATTGCAGTGAATATAAACAATCTTTTCATCTTACCTCAATTTTTTATTGTTACACTTAGTTGTCTCTCTTAAAGACATTGCAAAGATAAGAAGAAAAATCATTAAACAATCACAAAACAATGTTTTTTAGCATAAAATACTCAAATTCTTGACTAATATCAACTCTTTTTATGCTACACAACATAAATATCGGGGATTTTTTGGTGTTTTATGGACTAATTTAACAGATACGCAATGTAACCCACATACATAAGCACCATGATGCAGCCCTCTACCCTATTGATAATCTTGCCTGTACGCGCCAAAATCCACATAACAACACTTGCAACAAGAAGCGTAAACAAGTCGAACATCGTGATGTGTCCGAGCGGAAGTTGCGAAACCGTTGCACTCGCACCAAGAATCCAGAAGGCATTGAACACAACGCTACCGATAACATTTCCTATCGCCATGCCCGAATCGCGCTTGCGTGCAGCCATAAGCGATGCGGCAAGCTCTGGCAACGATGTTCCTCCCGAAACGAGCGTGAGGGCTATAACCGATTCGCTAACGCCAAGAAGACGGGCAACATCGCATGCGCCATCGACAAAGAAATCGCCACCGAAAATCAGTCCTGCCAAGCCAAGAAGCACATACAGCACAGATTTCCACACAGGCATGATGCTTTCAGGGGCAACAGGCTCTTCGCTCGCGCCCTCGCTGCTGCGAGCCGTGGCAAGCGTATAGAACATAAACACCACAAAGAAGCAGATGAGCAACATGCCGTCGCTTCGGGTTATGACATTCCACTGGGCATCGTCGATAAAAGCATCGCACGCAACGACAAACAGCACAAACGACGACAGAACGGCAAACGGAAGGTCTTTGTAAACCGTGCGGTTCGTTACCTTGATTGGGAAAACGGCAGCCGTACAGCCCACAATAAAGAGAATGTTGAAGATATTGCTTCCAACCACATTACCGATGGCAATCTCGGTGCTTCCTTTGAGCGAGGATATAAAACTGATTACAAACTCGGGCATAGACGAACCGAACGCCACGACCGTAAGACCGATTACAAGACTCGAAATGCCATAGCGTGCGGCTATGGCGGCAGCACCGTCGGTAAGTTTGTCGGCACCAACAATAATCATCACTATTCCAGCAATGAGCAACGCTAACGAAACAATCATATTGTTATTTATTGAAAATTCGACTGCAAATATAACAAATATGCCGAAATACATCCTCTTTATGTTGAAGGACATACAAAAAAATTTTGAACTTACATAAAAAGTCGATACTTTTGCTACAGATAATTTAACAACAATCTTTTTACCTCTAATTCAATTGAAAATGTTATACAAAACTGCTTCATCGTGAGATGGGGCAGTTTTTCGTTTTTATCCCCCCCATCAGGAAATAGGCAAAAAAAATCCCGACATGCGCCTTGACGCATATCGGGACGAATATTTCTGTTCAGCTTTTATTCCTAAAATTACTTAGCAGGAGCATTCTGAGCAGGTGCGCTCTCTGCTGGAGCATTCTGAGCAGGTGCCGATGGCATTGCAGGAATGTTGTTAGGGTTTACGTTACTGCTCTCGGTAGCCTGCTTTGTCATGACTGAGTTTTCGCCGCTTGCAGATGGCAAACTGTATGCTGCAAGAATACTAATGACAACCATAAATGCAGCAAGGAACCATGTGATGTTTTCCAAACCGCTCTTAGTGTTGCGCACACCAAAGATTGCATTTGAGCTTGAGAAGCTTGATGCCAAGCCGCCGCCCTTTGACTCTTGAATACATACGACAAAGCACATTATAACGGCTGCCAATACAATCAAAACAATTAAAAATACGTATAACATTTCTTATAAATTATTTACTGTTAATAATCAGTTTTTCTAAAAATCTTATTTGGTCTGCAAAGTAACGATTTTTTTTTGGATATTTCAAACTTAATTGCTGAATAATTTTAAGTGCCTTATCATATCTTTGCTGTTTTATATAGATTTTCGCCAAAGTTTCGGTGAAAAACTTATCATCAGCACTTTCGTTCACACCTTCGGGCGCATTTTGCTGCGCATCATCGTCGGAATGAACGAATGAAATCGTCTTCTTTTTAGGCTCTTCGGCAACCATCGGCATTTCATCCTGAACGGACGGCGATACAGCCTCATCTTCAGCGGCAAGAGCATCATCCTCAGAGTCGGCATTGCTGCTGAATTTTGGCAGAACGTGCTTAGGCTTTCTGCGAGGTGCGCCGATGTCGAGCATCAGACGCTCATCGCCCTTCTTTATAAAGTCGTCGATAAGGCTCTGTCCCTGCATCTTGTTGGCATCGCCCTCGCCCTCCTCGGGCTTTATGTCGTCGAGTTGCTTGAGGTACGAAACATAGTCGGTAGCCAAATCAACCGGTTTCGTATCGTTCTTCTCCTCTCGCCTCTCTTCTTTTTCCTCCGGAAGACTGTCGAGGAACACGTCGATGAGCGACATGGTACGGTCTACCGACAATCCGCCATCGGCAACCGAGCTTTCCTCGCTCTTAAACTTAGGGATTATGTAGTTTGCGCCTTCAACGAGCATGAAGAGCTGGCGGCGGTCGTTTACATACAAGGCAGCCTTTCGCAACTCATCGCCAAACGACGAGTCGTGAAGAATGTACAGATTCTTGAGCAACAGCAGGCGAGCCGTCTGATAGTACGGATAGCGAGCCAGCAAGCCTCTCAGTTCGAACAGCGAGTTGCGGTCGAGTCGTTCGGGGTGACTTATGTATTCTGTCAAATCTGTCATTGGGCTACCAGTTTGCTACCGTTGCGTTAAAAATCTGATTCGTTATGTCCTTAACCATCTGGTTCACAAGGTCGTCCTGAACAGATGTGAGAGGCTGAGACGAATCGTATGTCTGCGAGGCACTAAACGTGCGCTCGAAATCCTCGGAATGATTGCTGTTGTTAACAAAGCGCACGTTGACGGTCATCTTCAACTCAACCTGAGACGAATAACCGTCGGCAGATACCGATTTGTTTGCCTGAGTGTAGTCGGTTATCTCTCCGCTTATCTGCAAGTCGCCGTTTCGCCTAACCTGCTGAAGGCGAGTCTTCTTGCTGAATTCATCAACCAGTTCGTTGTTGAAGATTGACGCCATAGGAGCCCACACATAGGCTGCACGGTTTGGGAACGTGGCAATGCTTATGGTCTTTGTCTTTGTATAATCTATTGAAGAACCATTGAACTTGTACGACACGCTGCACGCTGCCACCAGAGGCAGCACGAGCATGAGAATCAGTTTTACGATATTCTTATTCGAGACCATATTTCTTAATTTTACGATAAAGCGTGCGCTCAGACATTCCAAGAGCGTCGGCCACTATTTTTCTGCGATTGTGATGTTTGCGAAGGGCATCTTCAATCATCTTCTTCTCGGCCTGTTCAACAGCCGAATGTGCGCCTTCCGAAGGCTCTACGTCCTCTACATCAATCCAGTCGGACGAGCCGTAATCGCTGCTGCTCGGCGTTACTACCGGAATATCCGTAGTAAGGTGCTTTGGCGCAGGCAGACCTGCCGGAACTTTAGCCACGCTGTCAGATTTATGCGGCTGTCCGCCCTCGAGTTCGGCAACGCGGTTGCGAAGGTCGGCAACCTGCTTTCTGAGCTCGTAGATGAAGCCGTAAATCATGTCGCGCTCCTCGCTGAACGAGTGCTCCTCCTTTTTGTTATGGTTTATGTCGAGCACCTCGGTTGTCTCGGCATCCTCGGGAACATAGCGTTTAAGCACCTCGAGAGTGATGCGACGTTCTTCGGATACGACCGAAATCTGCTCAACCAGATTGCGGAGTTGGCGCACGTTTCCCGGCCATTTGTAAGCCAAAAGGAGCGGCTTGGCATCTTCAGCAAGTTGCACGGGCGGCATGTTGTACTTCTCAGCCACGTCCATGGCAAACTTCATGAAGAGCTTTATGATGTCGTCGCCTCGCTTGCGCAAAGGCGGAATGAAAATCGGAATCTGGTTAAGGCGATAGAACAAATCCTCGCGGAAGCGTCGCTCGCTTATAGCCTTCTGAAAGTTGACGTTTGTTGCGGCAACGATTCTGACGTTTGTCTTGCGCACAACATCCTCGCCCATTCTTATGTATTCGCCCGTCTCGAGCACACGCAGCAACCGGGCTTGCGTAGCCATCGGCAGTTCGCCCACCTCGTCGAGGAAGAGCGTTCCGCCATCGGCAGAGCCGAAATATCCCTCTCTGTCCTGAAGTGCGCCAGTAAACGAGCCCTTCTTGTGTCCGAAGAGTTCAGAATCAATTGTTCCCTCGGGAATTGAGCCGCAGTTTACCGCCATGAACTTTTTGTGGCGGCGCGCGCTGTTGTCGTGAATCAGTCGCGGTATAACCTCCTTGCCCGAACCGTTCTCGCCCGTAATAAGCACAGACAAATCGGTTGGGGCAACCTGCAGAGCCATGTCTATAGCCCTGTTCAGTTCTTCACAGTTTCCTATAATGCCATATCGGGCCTTATTCTTCTGTATTTCCGAAGTATTCATTACCGCAAAATTCTTTAAAAGCGTACAAAGGTAAACAAAATAAAAAAGAAAAACCACATATAGGCTAAAAAAAAGTCCCGACACAGAAAAATCTGCATCGGGAACAAACAATATGTTAACTAAAGAGTTTCGGATTAGTCAATCTCCTCGTCAGCCTCGTATCCGCCCATCTCGCGGATAGCGTTCTTAAGCATTGTGTACTGCTGGAACAAGTGGTTAACAGGAACCTCGCCCTTAGTGTAGTCGTGCATTGGGCTCTTGAGGAAGAAGCTCAAGAAGCGCTGTATGCCGTACTTGCCTGCGCGTGCTGCCAAGTCGCTCAACAATACCAAGTCGAGGCAAAGAGGAGCGGCAAGGATAGAGTCGCGGCAAAGGAAGTTAATCTTAATCTGCATTGGATAGCCCATCCAGCCAAAGATATCGATGTTATCCCAGCCTTCCTTGTTATCGTTGCGTGGAGGATAGTAGTTGATACGCACCTTGTGATAGTAGTCTGTGTACAAGTCAGGCTGCTCCTCTGGAACAAGGATTGACTCCAAAGTAGAAAGCTTTGAAACCTCCTTTGTGCGGAAGTTTGCTGGCTCGTCGAGTACAAGACCGTCGCGGTTGCCAAGGATATTTGTTGAGAACCAACCAGAAAGACCAAGGCAGCGAGTGCCGATGATTGGAGCGAAACCGCTCTTTACAAGAGTCTGTCCAGTCTTGAAGTCCTTACCTGCGATAGGCAGCTTAGTCTGCTCTGCCAACTCCCACATTGCAGGGATGTCGACTGTTGTGTTAGGAGCACCCATGATGAATGGAGCGCCTTCCTTCAATGCTGCATAAGCGTAGCACATAGATGGAGCAACGTGCTCAGTATCGTTAGCCTTCATTGCAGCCTCGAGCGAAGCAACAGTTGCGTGAATCTTCTCATCAACCGGAACATACACCTCGGTAGATGCTGCCCAAAGAACTACGATACGGTCGCAGTTGTTATCAGCCTTGAACTTGCGGATATCAGCACGAATCTGCTCTGCCATATCCATGCGGTCCTTACAATCCTTTACGTTGTTGCCATCAAGACGCTTAGCGTAGTTCTTGTCGAATGCTGCCTTGAAAGGAACAATCTTCTCCAATTCGTCCTTTACCGGATTGATATCTTTTTCTTTCAGTACCTCGCAGTTGATTGCCGATTCATAAGCGTTAGCAGGATAAACATCCCATGCACCGAAAACGATGTCGTTAAGACTTGCGATAGATACGATGTCGCCGTACTTCTTGTACTGCTTGTCGGCACCCTTGCCCACGCGAATCTTGTCATACTGAGTCATTGAACCTACAGGCTTTGCCAAGCCTTTGCGGGCCATCAAGACGCCCGTCATAAAGGTTGAGGATACAGCTCCCAAACCTACAACCATCACACCAAGTTTACCGGTGGCTGGCTTTACATTTTGATTTGCCATTTATTTTTATATCTTTTTAGAAAACTTTTTTTGAGGTTTAAGTTTTTACCGATGCAAATGTATTAAATTTGAGCGTAACTGAGCAACTTTTGGCATTAAATCTTCAAAATATCTTCATATTAAAGATTATTTTGAGAGAACAAAGTTCCTTTTTGCACAAAAAAAGCGAGTTATTAGCCAAATATCACATTATCAAACCAGTTTTTGTCCTGCAAATATGCGCGAGCCGTGTATTTCGACTTATCGTGCTCGGGAACAAGAGGAATGTAATCCAACCCTTTATCGTTAGGAATAAAATTGTTGTAATGGATATCGAATCTTTCGGCATTCGTTATCCATCGGCTTTTCAGTTCGTGCGCCAAGATGCCCATGTTGTTGCGAAGGTTTACCTCTACGCACGGATGCAGAAAGTCACCCTTCTCATAATCCCTCACAATCATCATGTCAACTCCCAAAACTCCATTATAATAAGGTGCAATCAGATTGCGCACATTCTCCTCGACTACTTTGCGTACAGTACGGATTTTATCAACGTCTACGCCTAAGATATAGCACATATAGTCCTCAATCTCCTTGTCGGTCATCAAAACATTGCCCTGATAAGTGCCTTGGTTGGCAGTATCGAACTTGGAATACCCCAAGAAAGAGACCTTTCCTTCAGACACCTTGAACTCTAACGCATAATCGCCGAATTTATTATACAGAGGCTCAACGATACAGCATCCCTGCTTCTCGATGACATTGTTTACCCAGCCCTTCACCTTCTCGGTTATATTCGTACTGTAGCAGTAGTTCAAGCCCTTTCCGCTGCTCGACCACGGCATTTTCATCATCACACCTTCGTATTTCTCTGCCAACGGGAAGAACTCTTCGAGACTGGTGATTACGAACGACTCGCCTACGCAGAAATCACGTCCGATGGCATCAACTATCTGCGGAAGCATCTGCACCGCCGTACGACGGCTCGAAAGGTTGCGGATGCCTTCGAGTTTCTCTTCGGATGGGAGCATTGACTGCGGAACGCCCCATTTCTCGAACTTACGCTTGATGTAGCCGTCCCAACCCCACGGAGCAAGTTCGGCATTGTCAACGTCAATGGAAAGCCGGCTGCACACATTCTTGAACGGTTCTTTGAAAGAAGCAAAGCAGACGCCCTCGCCCACCTTCTTCTTCACCTTATTATATATAGAATCGCGGAAAATCTCAGCCCTCTCAACCGAATCGACGATGACAATATCGCCCGGCTCGGCTATCCACGTTGGCAGGAACGACAAATCGTTTGCCATCTTGCGAATAACAGCCGGTGGCAGAAAGCTCGACTTATTGTCTGCCAGAGCCATATCGTGCTCAGGATTAAATACAAGTATCTTCATAATACAACAATAATGGATACAAAATTAACATTTTTTGCATAAATACAACCAAAAATATGCAGCAATAAAAAAAATCAAGATTTTTGCAAAGTCAAGTTTGCAAATTTATATTTTTTACCTATCTTTGCAGTCAATTACAAAATAAATCGAATGGATGCTTTCTATAGAACCCATGCTTATTTGATTGAGCACACCAACGCTCCCGTACACAGGGCATTGATGGACGAGATTAACTGGGACGACCGTCTGATTGGCATTAAAGGCAGCAGAGGAGTTGGCAAGACAACATTCCTTTTGCAGTATGCCAAGGAGAAATTCGGCAACGACCCATCATGTCTCTACATCAATACCAACAACTTCTATTTTCAGGGCCGAGGAATAGCCGATTTTGCAGGCGACTTTGTCAGAAAGGGCGGAAAAGTACTGCTTATCGACCAAGTATTCAAGCAGCCCGAATGGAGCAAGGAACTGCGTAAGTGCTATGATCTATACCCACAGCTAAAAATCATTTTCAGCGGTTCGTCGGTAATGCGCCTGAAGGACGAGAACCCCGAACTGAACGGAATCGTAAAGAGTTATAACCTAAGAGGATTTTCATTTCGTGAATTCATCAATCTCCAGACAGGAAACAACTTCCCGTCGTACACCCTTGAGGAGATACTGAACAACCACGAGCACATCATAAAGTCGATACTCCCGAAGGTTAGGCCTCTCGATTATTTTCAGGATTACCTGCATCACGGATTCTACCCATTCTTTCTTGAAAAACGCAATTTCTCGGAGAATTTGCTCAAGACAATGAACATGATGGTGGAAGTGGACATTCTGCTCATTAAACAAATAGAGCTGAAATATTTGTCTAAAATAAAAAAATTACTATATTTGCTCGCAGTAGACGGTCCGTCGGCTCCAAACGTAAGCCAGCTTGCTAACGACATTGAGACATCGCGAGCTACTGTGATGAACTATATCAAATATCTTGCCGATGCGAGACTGATAAATATGGTCTACCCAGAAGGTGAGGGTTTCCCAAAGAAACCAGCCAAGATAATGATGCACAACACAAACCTGATGTATGCCATCTACCCAATCAAAGTAGAGCAGCAGGATGTTCTTGAGACCTTTTTTGTAAACACTATGTGGAAAGACCATAAAGTGTACAAGGGCGACAAGGGAGCCTCTTTCATCGTTGACGGTGAGTACAGGTTCCGCATAAGCACAGAGAGCAACAGGCTCAAGCCGCATCCGAACATCATCTATGCACAGCACCCTACTGAGATTAGCCGTGGCAACCAGATTCCGCTATGGCTCTTCGGGTTCATGTACTAATGGATAAAGACAAAAAGTTGAGGATAATCAATTTACTAATAATAATTTAATCAAATTATGGCTAAAGAAAAAAAATTTATCACTTGTGATGGTAACCAAGCCGCTGCACATATCGCGTATATGTTCACAGAGGTAGCTGCCATCTACCCTATCACTCCATCATCTCCAATGGCGGAGCATGTTGACGAGTGGGCAGCTCAGGGCCGCAAGAACTTGTTCGGCGACACTGTATCTGTTCAGGAAATGCAGTCAGAGGCTGGTGCTGCTGGTGCAGTACACGGTTCTCTTCAGGCTGGTGCACTTACAACTACATTCACTGCTTCACAGGGTTTGTTGTTGATGATTCCAAATATGTACAAGATTGCCGGTGAGTTGCTTCCATCTGTATTCCACGTATCTGCGCGTACAGTTGCATCTCACTCTCTTTGTATCTTTGGTGATCACGGTGATGTTATGGCTTGCCGCCAGACTGGTTTCGCTATGCTTTGCGAGGGTTCTGTTCAGGAGGTTATGGACCTTTCAGCAGTTGCTCACCTTGCAGCACTCGAGGCTCGCGTTCCATTCATCAACTTCTTCGACGGTTTCCGTACTTCTCACGAGTACCACAAGATCGAGATGATTGAGGAGGACGACGTTAAGGGTCTTATCGATCAGAAGGCTCTTGCTGAGTTCCGTTCACGCGCTCTTTCTCCAGAGCACCCACAGGCTAAGGGTATGGCTGAAAACCCTGAGACATTCTTCGCACACCGCGAGAGCTGTAACCGCTTCTACGATGCTGTTCCTGCAATCGTTGAGAAGTACATGGCTGAGATGTCTAAGATTACTGGCCGCGAGTACAAGCCATTCACTTACTATGGTGCTGCTGATGCAGACCGCGTAATCATCCTTATGGGTTCTGCTACTGAGGCAGCTCGCGAGGCTATCGACTACATGACAGCTAAGGGCGAGAAGGTTGGTATGGTTTCAGTACACTTGTACCGTCCATTCTCAGTAGAGCGCTTGCTTGCTGCTGTTCCAAAGACTGCTAAGAAGATTGCAGTTCTTGACAGAACTAAGGAGCCGGGTGCAAACGGCGAGCCTTTGTATCTTGACGTAAAGGATGCATTCTATGGCCAGCCAAATGCTCCAGTTATCGTTGGCGGTCGCTACGGTCTTGGTTCATGCGACACTACTCCAACAATGATTACTGGCGTATTCGAGAACCTTGCATTGCCACAGCCTAAGGATCACTTCACTGTAGGTATCAACGATGATGTAACATTCACTTCACTTCCTGAAAAGGTTGAGATTCCTATGGGTGGTGCAGGTATGTTCGAGGCTAAGTTCTTCGGTCTTGGTGCCGACGGTACTGTAGGTGCTAACAAGAACTCAGTTAAGATTATCGGTGACAACACTAACAAGCACTGTCAGGCTTACTTCTCTTACGACTCTAAGAAGTCTGGTGGTTTCACTTGTTCACACCTTCGTTTCGGTGACAACCCAATCCGTTCAACATATCAGATTAAGACTCCTAACTTCGTTGCTTGCCACGTTCAGGCATACCTTCGTATGTACGATGTAACTCGTGGTTTGCAGAAGAACGGTCAGTTCTTGTTGAACACAATCTACGAGGGACAGGAGTTGATCGACTTTCTTCCAAACAACGTTAAGCGTTACTTCGCACAGAACAACATCACAGTTTACTATATCAACGCTACTAAGATTGCTCGCGAAATCGGTCTTGGTAACCGTACTAACACAATCCTTCAGTCAGCATTCTTCCGCATCACTGAGGTTATCCCAGTTGATTTGGCAGTAGAGCAGATGAAGAAGTTCATCGTTAAGTCTTACGGCAAGAAGGGTGAGGATGTTGTAAACATGAACTACGCTGCTGTTGACCGCGGTGGTGAGTACCAGACATTGGCTGTTGACCCAGCATGGGCATCTCTTCCAGATGACGAGCCAGTTAAGCGCGACGAGCCAGAGTACATCACAAACATCGTTCGTCCTATCAACGCACAGGCTGGTGACTTGCTTCCAGTTTCTGCATACAAGGGCATCGAGGATGGTACTTGGGAGCAGGGAACTGCTGCATACGAGAAGCGCGGTGTATCTGGTCTTGTTCCTGTATGGAATGCTGAGACTTGTGCACAGTGTAACTCTTGTGCATACGTTTGTCCTCACGCTTGTATCCGTCCATTCGTTATGACCGACGAGGAGGCTGCTGGCGTAAACGGCGCATCTCTTGAGATGAAGGCTCCTGCTGCATTCAAGGGCATGAAGTTCCGTATTCAGGTAGGCGTTATGGACTGCTTGGGCTGCGGTAACTGTGTTGACGTATGTCCTAAGAAGGATGCAGAGGCTTTGAAGATGGTTCCATTCGACCCATCATCAGAGGACGCTGTTAAGGAGGCTAACAACTGGAACTACTGCGTAAAGAACGTTAAGTCTAAGCAGGATCTTGTTGACGTTACTTCTAACCCACGTATGAGCCAGTTCGCTACTCCATTGTTCGAGTTCTCAGGTGCTTGCTCTGGTTGTGGTGAGACTCCATACGTTAAGTTGATTTCTCAGTTGTTCGGCGACCGCGAGATGGTAGCTAACGCAACAGGTTGTTCTTCAATCTACTCAGGTTCTATCCCATCAACTCCTTACACTAAGAACGAGAAGGGTCAGGGTCCAGCATGGGCTAACTCATTGTTCGAGGACTTCTGCGAGTTCGGTATGGGTATGGTTCTTGCAAACAAGAAGATGAAGGCAAGAATCCAGCGTTTGTTGGAGGAGATGATTGCTTCTGACAAGACTTCAGAGGCTTACAAGGAGGCTGCTAAGGAGTGGATTGCTGGTCAGAACGACGCTAAGGCAAGCCGCGCTGCTGCAGACAAGTTGATTCCTGAAATCAAGGCTGGTGCAGCTGCTGGTTGCGCTGTATGCGCTCAGCTCGAGGAACTTTCTCACTTCTTGACTAAGCGTTCACAGTGGATCATCGGTGGTGACGGTGCATCTTACGATATCGGTTACGGCGGTCTCGACCACGTTCTTGCATCTGGCGAGGATGTTAACATCTTCGTTATCGATACTGAGGTTTACTCTAACACTGGTGGTCAGTCATCTAAGGCTACTCCACTTGGTGCAATCGCTCAGTTCGCTGCTGCAGGTAAGAGAGTACGCAAGAAAGACCTTGGTTTGATGCAGGCTACTTACGGTTATGTTTACGTTGCACAGGTTGCTATGGGTGCTAACCCAGCACAGTGCTTGAAGGCATTCCGCGAGGCTGAGTCATACAACGGTCCTTCATTGATCATCGCTTACGCTCCATGTATCAACCACGGTTTGAAGGCTAAGGGCGGCATGGGTAAGAGCCAGGCTGAGGAGGCTAAGGCTGTTGAGTGCGGTTACTGGCACTTGTGGCGCTTCGACCCTAGATTGGCAGAAGAGGGCAAGAACCCATTCCAGCTCGATTCTAAGGCTCCTAACTGGGATAACTTCCAGGCATTCCTCGAGGGCGAGGTTCGTTACTTGTCAGTAAAGAAGGCTTACCCTGCAGAGGCTCAGGAGTTGTTCGATCAGGCAAAGAAGTGCGCTCAGGAGCGTTACGCAAGCTATGTTCGTATGAGCAAGATGGATTACTCAGAGCCAGTTATCTAATCTCTGACAAATCCAGAATAAATATAAAGGCTGCATCTTTCAGAAGGTGCAGCCTTTTTTTGATAGAAATATTCTACTTATTTTTATGATTCGATATTTTTTTCAACGCTTCATTTGAAAAGAAGAAACACCTTTTAGAATCAGCATGATAGATTATCTGACCGTCAAGTGCTGTACTTATAACAGTTGTTGATGCCATACCGCCTCTGTAAAGCAAGAAATTACAGATATCGGTAGCAGTGATATAAGGATTGTCGGGAGTATGAGAATGCAATAAAGTTTCAACAGGCTTTCCCGAATCATCTACAGTCTTCATAGCCAAAAGCGACTTGTGATACCGTCTGAAGCACAACGCATTGCCTTCATTGTCAAAATCGATTGAATAGTCGTTTCCAAACGGAATGGTGTTATGATGCATCGTGCCCTGAAGAATATACAATCTAATGATGTTGTCGTTGATGCGTACAAAATCGAAGTTTGGACCGCCACAATTTTTGTCGTAACCAATTTGTTCGCCATATTTTTCCAATCCGTTTTTGAGCATAAGCATTTTCAAAGCGAGGCGACTACGTTCTTCCTTTCTTATAGGACGTTTGTCGTACGAAACCATCATCTTTCCGTTCTGAATATTATAGCACATTTCGAAAACACAGTTTTTCTGCTCATGGTCAAAAAACACGACTCCCCAAGAATCCTTTGTTGGCTGCCAGATAATATTTCTGCCAATGGACTCTCTACCATAATGTACCAACATGGAGTCGGTAGATATCCAGTTTACACGCTCGGCATGATACAGATTGTAGCCTTCTTCGCAAATGCTATCGAGTTTTGTCTGAATAACCTCAAGAGGCGGACGTTTAGGTTTCTTAGGTTTACCTTCCTTGCATTTAGCAAACGAAGAGAAGCACATTGCCGCAACAGCAACGAACGACAGTCTTAGAAAATGTCTTGTATTAGTCATAATGGTTTTATAAAGATTTGATTTACATTATATTAGAATTCAGAAACCGATTTTTCGCAAGCGTAAAAATTCAGTTAAGTACAAAATCACTAACAAAAATACAATAAAAAACCACCAAAGCCTGTACTTTATCTATTTTTTTACTACTTTTGCATAGAATAATCTAATATCTTACAATGCCAAACAGCATTAAAGAATAAAATAAACTAAAATGAAAAAATTGTTTTTATACCTATTGGCACTTCCTCTGACATTCATGTCGTGCAGCGACGACTCTTCAGAAGATTTTATTGAGGAGAATCAAGTGTTTGAAAAGATCTCATATACGAGTGATTATCAGCAGTTACAGACTTACCAAACCGTGGTTATCAACAGCGAGAAGGAATATCAAGACTTTATCAGTAAATATATAGATGATATTTCCAATCAAACTCCAAAAAGAAGCAAAGTTAACTTCTCTAAGAAATCCATAATAATGGTATATGGAGCATCAAACAAAGGCATAGATGATATTGAGAGGAAATTGGAAAAACATGACAATGACTATTATATAGACATTACAGTAATGCAGGATTTGACATATCCTATAATGGGCTGGTATGTAGGCTACACTGTTCCGAAAATAACAAACGAGAAGGTAAACGTAAACGTTCGCTACGAATAAGGAGAGCTGATTTCATCATAAAGAAAGACTCACAATCGCACAATGCTTGACGATTGTGAGTCTTTTTTCTTGCCTAAAACAAAGAGCCTCAGCAGAGAGACGCAAAACCGAACAAGAAGCAAGCAAAGCGTCTGGTATGCAGAACAAATGCAACAATATTCATCTTTACAAGATTTTATCCCTATTTTTGGGGATATCAGACAGTAAAATCACTATTTTTAATGATTGATACATTGTTTTTATCGAAATAATTTTGCAAACAAATTCAGAAAGATGGTAAAAGGATACATATCAGCGGAAATTTCGGAATAAAAAACAATGAAGAAAACCAACCCTCAGACAGGCAAAAAGAAAGGAAAGACAAGATGGCGTTCAACGCACAAATGGATTGGCTTGGTATTTTCTGTTTTCATTATTGTATTCTGCTTCAGCGGAATTATACTGAATCACCGTCGGCTATTCTCATCATGCGAGGTTAGCAGATGGTGGATGCCCTCGAACTATCATATTAAAGACTGGAACCAGAGCGTAATAAAAGGCACTCTGCCAGCAGACAGCAACCGCATAATTGCCTACGGACAAGCCGGGATATGGCTTACAGACCGCGACTTCGGGAACTGGCACGACCTTAACAAAGGCTTGGACAAAGGCATTGACAACCGCAAGATAACAAACATTGTTAGAACCGGCGACGGTACTCTGTGGTGCTCTGCCCTCTACGATGTTTACAGATACGACAAGACTAACGAATGTTGGGACAAGGTTACGCTACCCGGAAACAACGAGCGTGTGAGCGACATTGCGCTGCGCGGAAACGACACGATAGTCGTTGCCACTCGCTCGGAGATATACGAGGCGGTTGCGCCAAGCTACAACTTCGCTCTGCGCAGGCTAAAAACGCCCGAAGGACACAGCTGCAAGGTAACGCTGTTCAAGACATTCTGGATGCTTCACAGCGGCGACATGTTTGGGCTGGCAGGACGGCTGTTTGTCGATTTCATAGCCATTGTGATAATCATTCTCTGCATCTCGGGCATCGTTTTCTTTATGCTAACCAACTCGGTTAAGCACCTGAGCAAACGGGCAAAGAACAGTTCGGCAGAGAAAGCCGAAAGACTAAAGAAAACGATAAAGACATACGCCGGCTGGATGAGGTGGAACATGAAATGGCACAACAAACTGGGCGTTTGGCTGATAGTGTTCACGCTGATACTTTCGGTCACGGGCATGTGCCTGCGTCCGCCACTGATGATTCCGCTGGTGATGACGGAAGTCTCGCCAATACCCGGCTCTACCCTATCGAGCGAAAACGCGTTCTGCGACAAAATGAGAGGCATAAGATGGGACGCGAATTTGCAGAAGTGGATTCTGGGAACGAGTGAAGGATTCTACACGGCAGACAAGGATTTCTCCTCAGCACCCAAGAAGATGAATGGTGCTCCGAAAGTAAGTCCGATGGGAATAAACGTGTTCTGCAAGAATCCCGACAACAACAACGAGTGGCTGATAGGCTCGTTCAACGGTCTGACAAGATGGAATCCGGCAACGGCAGAACAGACCGACTGGTTCACCGGCAAACCCCCGGTTGTGCCGAAAGGCATTCCGATTGCGAGCCACGCCGTTACGGGTTTCACGGCAGACTTGAAGGGCAAGACTCCGGTGGTGTTCGAATATTCGGCTGCGCCAAACGTAAAGATGCCCGAGATGCCCGATGTTCTGAAAAATCAGCCAATGTCGCTGTGGAACTTCGCACTCGAAATGCATGTAGGCAGATGCTATGAGCCGTTTCTGGGGTCGGTGCTATCGGTCCTGTTCGTATTCATCAGCGGACTTCTGCTGACGCTCGTGCTCGTTTCGGGATACATCATCAGAATAAAGACAAAGAAAAAATCACTTAATTATTAAACATTTATAAAATAACAGAAAAATTATGAGACTCAAAAGTTTTATTACAATGATGTTCGCATCTGTTGCGCTGTTGGTTGGTACAACTTCATGCGGTGATGACGATGACGACAAGGTAGTATCAGTAGCCGAGGCAATGGCTGGCGAATACAATGGCGACCTCGGCATCAGCGTGATGGGTACTGAGGTGAAGAGCGAAGGCACTTTCAAGGTAACAAAGGCAGACGGCACTCACATCGACCTTACATTGCCGGCAGCAGGCGAAGGCGCAATGGCTCTGCCATCGCTCGACGTAAAGAACATTCAGACTACAGCCGAGACCGAAATCACCGTTGGCGACCAGAAGGTTAAGGCTTACACAGCCACCCTCGACAGTTATTCTGGCTCAATTACAGTAAACGGCGAGGAGAAGGCCTACACCATCACAAACCTTTCGGTAGCAGTTACTGGCAATGCCTGCGTTGTTACTTACACTCTGAAGTATGGCAAGATGCCAATGGCTATGGAAGCAACGTTCCAGGGAACAAGAAAGTAAAGATATTTCATAGATGAAATCAAGGCTTATTATTTTGATTCTGTCCGTCAGCATGGCTTCGACTGTGCTGGCGGCCAGTCATGTTATTAAGGGTAAAATCACGAGCACAAGCGGCGAACCTCTGCCCGGCTCAAACATAACGGTCAGGGGCACGAAGAACTTTGTTACGACCGCCGATGCTAACGGAAACTACAAGATTGAGGTTGGAAGCAACAAGTCTTACAAGATAACGGTATCTTACGTTGGATATGTAACCCAGACATTCAACGTATTGGTAAACAACGGCGATGTGGACAAGAACGTAAAAATGGTTGAAGACGAGCACTCGCTCGACCAAGTAGTGATTACGGCAACACACACCGCCAAGGCTCTGAAAGATGTACCCGTGGTTACGCGCCTCATCACCCTGTCGGATATTCAGAAGGTTGATGCCACCAACATTCAAGACATGCTTACGCAAGAACTTCCGGGACTGGAGTTCGGCTTGGCAATGAGTCAGGAAACATCGCTCAACATGAGCGGATTTGGCGGCAACGCAGTATTGTTCCTTGTCGACGGCGAACGAATGGCTGGCGAGACAATGGACAATGTTGACTACAACCGAATGAACCTTGACAACGTGGGCAGGATAGAGATTGTGAAGGGCGCATCGTCAGCTCTCTACGGCTCGAATGCCGTTGGAGGAGTGATAAACATCATAAGTCGCGAGAATACCGAGCCTTGGACGGCAAACGTAAACTCGCGCTACAGTTCGATGGGAAACGAATGGCGCAACGGTGCGAACTTCTCTCTGAACAAAGGAAAATGGAACTCACAGACAAATTTTCAGCATACGGATATTGAGCCGATAACGCTTTCGACCGGAATATCATCGGCAGAAAAGGCACTGGCAATTCTGCAAGGCAAGACAATTGACGAGGACAAATCGGACATCAAGCGTCTGTATGGTCAGGAGACATTCAACGTTAAGGAACGGCTCACATTCAGCGCAAGCGACAGACTGAAATTCGTGGCTCGCGGCGGATATTTCTTCCGCGACAGTCAGCGCGACACATACAGTTATCACTTCAATGCCTACAGCGCAGGTCTGAAGGGGCGTTACACGGCGGCTAACGGCAGCAATCTCGAAGTGTCGTATGCTTTCGACCAATACGACAAGGCTAACTTCGACACCAGCGGAAAGCGCACTCACGACCACGACTACAGCAACATTCAGCACGTTGGCCATGCCATCTACAACCATCTGCTTGGCAAGAACACACTTACGGTCGGAGCGGATTTCATGCACGACTATCTTACTACATACCAGTTTCTGAACAATGCAGAGAACTCGCAGAACAATGCCGACGGATACGCACAGTTCGACTACAATCCAACACAGAAACTGAACATCGTCGGAAGTCTTAGGTACGACTATTTCTCGGCATCCGACAACCAGTCTGTTACCGCCCGACTCGCCGCCGTGTACAAACTCAAGCATCTGACGCTAAGAGCCAACTATGCCAGCGGATTCCGCGCGCCGTCGCTCAAAGAGATGTACATGCACTACGACATGGGCAACATGGGTTACATGATAATCGGAAATCCCGATCTCTCGCCCGAGAAGAGCAACAACTACAACATTGCCGTAGAGCACAACGGAAGCGTGAAGAACGGCAGCATCATCGACGGAAACTACAACATAACGCTGATGGGCTACTGCAACGTGTTCGACAAACGCATAACAACAGTTGAGCGATATTGGGTGGTAGATGCCAGCAAGGCCGAAGGCGGATTTCAGATTACTGCCGACGACAAGCATCTTACATCGCACGAAACGGCCGATGACATAACATACAAATACACAGCCGACGACGGAACGGTAAAAGAGGCTCTGAGCAGCGCACTCTACTGGAACGAGGACGGCGTGAAGGTTTACGGGCTTGAACTGAGCGCGAAATACAACTTCGACTTCGGTCTTGGACTGAAATACAACTACTCGTACATGCACGAGAGCGGAAACGTGGTAGACAGCCAGTTCACTCAGCCACGCTCGCACTCTATGACGTGGAGCGCCGACTACGAGCACCGCTTCAGCAAAAACTACAAGGCAAGCATCACACTATCGGGACGCGCCCTCGGAGCTCCGCAGTCGGGACGCAAGGATGTTGAGCAGGGCTACTCAATATGGAAATGCATGGTTCAGCAGCACATCATGAAAGGCATTAAGCTGAACTTTGCCGTAGACAACCTGTTCAACTACGTTCCGAAAGCCTATCACTACAACTCTCCACTCACAACAGGAAGAAACTGGAGCGTGGGACTATCGCTTAACATTGACAGATTTTTTGAGAAATAACATATTGCAACAATGAAATTATCCGAGAAAGCAAAACGCATTTGGAAATGGATAGGACTGGCAGTGCTGACCCTTACGGTCGTCGCTGCCTTAGCAGCCGTATGGAACACTTGGTTCGGACGCACTCGCATCGCCTTCGTAAACTATCAGGTTACAACGCTTGGCGAGATAAGCAAGGCTAACGACAATCCGTTTATCAAGATTGAAGAACTGACACTCGACAAACTCGACGACATTGACGACTACGACATGGTATTCGTAAACGCCATGGGCATTCGCCTTACCGAGGAACAGCGCGACAAGATTCAGATGGCTGGCTGGACGGGAACGAACATCCTCACAACGATGGCTACAAATCCCGACAACTACATCATAAGCGTAGACAGCATAACAGCCGACACATTAAACACTTATCTGCGCGGAGCAAGCCGACAGAACTACCGCTCGATGCTCAACTACATCCGCACAAATGTTGACAAGAAAATCATCTTCTGCGGAGACATCGACGCCGCCACTCCATCGCCAACCGGAATGTTCTCTCACCCCAACATCGAACATCCCAACGACGAGGATGTTTTCTTCGAAAGCATCAAGGATTACGAGGCATATCTGCAAAAGCACAATCTGGTTGAGAAAGATGCTCCGCGAGTAATCGTAACTGGCGCGATGGGCAATCCGAACGAACTGGTTCTTGCCCTCGAAAAGAGCGGAAACACGGTTTACTGCGTAAACGGAATGTTCGTCAGATTTCTGAAGATGATAGAGGCTGAACGCCCCGACATGAAGTTCAACGCGGTGGTGAACCTTGCCCACGGCAGACTTGGCGACAAGGCTGTTGAATGGCTGGCGCAGCAGAACATTCCGCTGTTCGGAACGCTCAACGTTAATCGCCTGACTTCAAAATGGGAAGAAGACAAGCAGGGAATGCAGGGCGGCTTTATGAGCCAGAGCATAGTAACGCCCGAGATTGACGGTGCAATACGACCTTACGTCCTCTTCGGACAGCGGATAAACAAGGAAGGACTACACGAGGCTTACACCATTCCCGACAGACTTGACAAGTTCGTAAAGACCGTTAACAACTACATCGCGCTCCAGAAGAAGGCGAACAAAGACAAGCACATTGCCATCGTCTACTTCAAAGGTCCGGGCGAGCAAGCTCTCTCGGCTTCGGGACTCGATGTTGTGCCATCGCTCTACAACATGCTCAAGCGACTTCAGAGCGAGGGCTACAACACAAGCGGACTGCCATCTTCGGTAACCGATTTTCAGAAGATTATCATGAAGAAGGGAGCACCAATAAGCGACCTCAGCATCATCGAGCAGCACCCCGACACGGTTGTGAGAATTCAGTTTGGCAACATCGCACTTCTTCCCCAGCCTCTTGCAGGACACGGCGACAACACGTTCCAGATTGTTCACGGAACGGATGCCGACCCTGTAAAGGAATTTCAGAATGCATACTTCTGGATTCAGAACTCTTTCAAGGCCGATGCCATGATACATTTCGGCACACACGGAGGACTTGAATTCACTCCGCGCAAGCAGGTGGCACTATCGAGCAACGACTGGCCCGACAAACTTGTAGGAACAATTCCACACTACTATCTCTACACCATCGGCAACGTGGGCGAGGCTCTCATTGCCAAGCGACGCACATACGCCGGAATCCAGAGCCACATCACGCCTCCGTATCTCGAAAGCAATCTGCGAAACACATACAAATCGCTTACAGATGCCATTCAGACTTACGAAAAATCGCCTTCGGATGCGGCATCAATAGCCGTAAAGAAGATTGCCGTAAGCATGGGAATACATCGCGACCTCGAAATGGATTCTATCCTTACAAAGCCGTGGACAGCCGACCAGATTGCAAAGGTTGAGCACTTTGGCGAGGAGATTGCCAACGAGAAGATTGTCGGTCAGCTGTACACGCTCGGCGAGCCTTACGAGGCAAAGCGCATAGAATCGACCGTCTACGCCATGTGTACCGACCCAATAGCATACAGCCTGCTTAGTCTCGACAAACAGCTGAAGCGCGCCAAGGGCGATGCCGAGAAGCACAAGGCTTTCTTCACATCGCAGTATCTCAATCCAGCCAAGGCTCTCGTG
Organism: Bacteroides sp. Ga6A2; assembly: GCF_000702225.1. NCBI lineage: Bacteria > Pseudomonadati > Bacteroidota > Bacteroidia > Bacteroidales > Bacteroidaceae > Bacteroides > Bacteroides sp. Ga6A2. Next base: position 21,628 of record NZ_KL370874.1, read on the forward strand.
GGCCGACTCCTCAACGGCTCGGCTGACGTGAGCGATGCCTTCATCTGCCGCACCGCTGGAATATCTCAGCAGCAACTCGACAAGGCTCGCGAGATTGAGAGTTCGCAGAACAATCCGTCGGATATGATGTCGATGATGATGGCAATGATGGGCAGCAACGACAAGGACAAGAGCGGCAGAAAACCATCGAAGCCGGAAGCCGCATCAAAGGCCGAAAAGAAGCCCGATGCCGAGGCTATGAAAAAGATGAAGGAAGCCGGAAAGGGCATGGACCCAAAGAAGGCTCTGCAAATGGCAAAGATGGCCGGAGCAAGCCCCGAGGCTCTGAAAAAGATGGCTGCCGCAATGGGACTGGGCACAAACAGCACGAAGAACGACAACGTAAGCGGCATGATGGCTAAAATGGCTGCCATGAAGAAGTCGTACACCAAGGAAGAAACGTATCTTGCCAACGCCATAATGGAGGTTGAGCGCACGCTGAAGAACGTGAAAGCATACAAGCAGCAGCTTCTCGACGCGCCAAGGCACGAACTGGCATCTATGATGAATGCCCTGAACGGCGGATATACTCGCCCAAGCAGCGGAGGCGATGTCATCTCCAATCCTCGCGCCCTTCCAACTGGCTGCAATCTGTACGGAATAAATGCCGAAGCCACTCCAACCGAGCAGGCTTGGGAGAAGGGAAAGATGCTTGCCGAAAATACGATAAAGATGTATCGCGAGCGTCATCACGACTCCATTCCGCGAAAGGTTTCGTTCACCTTCTGGTCGTCTGAATTTATCGAGACTGGCGGAACAACCATGGCTCAGGCATTCTATCTGCTCGGCATCGAGCCTGTTCGGGATGCCTTCGGGCGTGTTACCGACATCCGCCTCATTCCGAGCAAGGAACTCGGGCGTCCGCGCATCGACGTGGTTATTCAGACATCAGGACAGTTCCGCGACATTGCAGCATCGCGTCTGTATCTTCTAAACCGCGCCGTACAGATGGCTGCCGAGGCAAAAGGCGACAAGTTCGAAAACATGGTGAGCGAGGGCGTAAAGGAATCTGAACGCGCCCTAACCGAATCGGGAATTTCGCCTAAAGATGCCCGCGAGATGTCTACATTCCGCATCTTTGGCGGACTTAACGGCGGCTACGGAACGGGCATTCAGGAGATGGTTCAGCAAGGCAGCAGTTGGAAGACCGAAGACGAGATTGCCAACACCTACATCAACAACATGTCGGCCTTCTACGGCTCAGAAGAATATTGGGAGAAGGCTTCGAAAGTGGCTTTCAAGGCAGCCCTGACGCGCACCGATGCCGTGGTTCAGCCGCGCCAGTCAAACTCGTGGGGCGCACTATCGCTCGACCATGTTTACGAGTTTATGGGCGGAATGAATCTTGCCGTACGAAACGTTACGGGCAAAGACCCCGACGCTTATCTGGCCGACTATCGCAACCGCAACAACAACCGCATGCAAGAGGTAAAGGAAGCCATCGGCGTTGAAAGCCGAACAACAATCTTCAACCCAACCTACATCAAGGAGAAGATGAAGGGCGGCGCGAACGAGGCTTCAGAAATTGCCGACATCGTTGAGAATACTTACGGCTGGAACGTAATGAAGCCTAAGGCTATCGACAACCAGATGTGGGAGAAAATCTACAACGTCTACGTCAAAGACGAGATGAATCTGGGCATCGACAAGTTCATGAAGGAGAAAAATCCGGCTGCTATGGAACAGATGGCTCACACCATGGTTCAGACAATACAGAAGGGACTGTGGAAGGCTTCGCCAGAGAAACTGAAAAGCCTTCAGAAACTGGAGCAAGACCTCCATGCCGAGGCTGAAGCCCGTATGCACGACAACATGGGCAAGGATAACAGCAACGACGGCACGGTTATGAAGAAAGAAACTCTCTCCGACTCTGCCGAGACAAGCACAACCATCGTTACGGCCTCGGTTGTGATAGCCTTCGCACTCGTTGCCTTTGCAGTAATTGCCGTAATAATACGCAAGCGTCGCAAACAAGAAACCGAAGAGGAAGAAGAGTGATGGAAATAGTAGTTCTTGTACTGATGTTTCTGGTCATGTTCATGACATGGCTGAAACTATCCTTCCTGAAAGCATGGCATATAGCAGTAATCTCTGCTATATGCTCGCTTTTCATCGTGCTAACGTGGCGCATTGCCATTGAGCAAAGCCGAAACGAAATAAGCGAATGGCTCGGCAACCAGAGACTGATGCTCGACACGTCGGTTGTGCTGACCGTTGAAGTTCTGTGGCAGATGTGCTTCTGCCTTCTGTCTGGAAAGTTGCTCTACGGCGAGAAGGTTGGCAGACGCACAATTTTCGCTTATCGTGTGCTCAGATTCTTTCCAGGGGTACTTATACTGCCCGTACTGTTTTATGCGCTAATTCAGACCGTATATGCCTTTACCGGGGTTAGTTTCTCGCTCGTTGCATGGACGATGGCGGCATTTGTCTTTCTGCTGATGCCATCCGGAGCATACACAATCCGCTTTCTGCTGCCCGAGAAACCGCTGAGGCTCGAGATTCTGTTTCTCTGCGCTTCGATGATTCTCATTCTCGGCATAATAGCCACGGTTAACGGTTCAACAACGTTCAAAGGCTCAGACCCGATAGAATGGGCGGCATTGGGCACATTCACGCTTATCGCCCTTGTGTGCGGAACTGTCGGCTTTCTCATCAGACAATATAAAATCCGAAAATCAAACTAATAAACAATAAACATCATTATGGAAATAATTTCAGATATTCTCTATTGGATAAGCACAGGGCTGCTTGTTCCTGTAATCGTTGCACTTATCCTTCTTTTTCTGCGTTCGCTGCTACTCATAGGCAGTTTCTTCGGACAGTATCTGGCAATACGCAAGTCGGCTGCGCAGATAAGAAAGGCTCTTACGGGCATCTCTTCTGAAAACATCGACAGCGTTACGGCAAATCTGCCTAAAAAGAGCGACATGCTTGTCGTTTCATTCGTAAAGAAAATGATTGAAAGCAAGGATAACTATGCTGAGGTAAAGCGTCTGCTTGCCGAGTTCGAGATTGCAGCCGACAAAGACATCGCAACGTGCAAGATGCTCTCTAAGCTCGGTCCGATGCTCGGACTTATGGGAACTCTCATCCCAATGGGACCGGCTCTTGCAGGGCTTGCATCGGGCGACATCGAGTCTATGGCACGCAACATGCAGGTTGCCTTCGCAACAACAGTTACGGGACTGGTTGCGGCAGCCATCGGCTACGTTACCCAGCAGGTAAAGCAACGCTGGTATCTGCAAGACATGACTAATCTTGAATATCTTTCAGACATCCTAAAAAAATAAATATGCGTCACAGACTATTAAAGAATAACGAGGAAGACGACCCGATGTCTACGGTGTCAAACCTGTTCGATGTTGCAATGGTTTTTGCCGTCGCGCTGATGGTTGCACTGGTTACACGATTCAACATGACCGAGATGTTCAGCACCGAGGACTTCACGATGGTTAAGAATCCGGGAAAGGAAAACATGGAGATTATAACCAAGGAAGGAAAACAGATAAACAAATACACTCCGTCTGATGACCAGTCGTCGAAAGACGGAAACAAGGGAAAACGCGTAGGAGTTGCCTACCAACTCGAAAACGGCGAGATTATCTATGTTCCGGAATAAATAACCCTCTTCTAAAAAAACGAGTTCACAGTCGCCCGTAAAAATGCGACTGTGAACTTCTAAAAAATCTAAAAACCTTTAAAATATTATTATCTTCGCGACAATTTCTTTACTTCATTCTCAACTTCATCGAGCTCCCATAGCCTTGATTCCACTTTAACCAGATTTCCGTTCTGGTCAATAAGCCGATATGTTGGATAGCCTTGTACACCGACATATTTTTCGAGCAATTTTTGCTGTGCGTCGGGCAAATTATAATGCGCCACGTTTGCGCCCGTAACATTGTACTCTTTTATCACATTCTTCCAACCCTTTTCGTTCGATTGTTTAGCTAAATACATAAACACCATATCGTACGGCTTCAGACGTTTGTATTCTTCCTGCGACTTTGAAAGCTGCTGCTTGCAAGGACCGCACCATATACCCCACACATCAATAAGAATTATCTTGCCCCTATAAGGCTTTGTAAGCGTATTCAGAATCTTCGCGCCGTCGGTCATGCCCTTAACTGCGTCCGACGATTTCAGACAGTCTGAGTCGAAAGCCATCTTGTCAAGACATTCATACTTATCGTTCATAGCATGAATATATTCGCGGCAGCCATCTGTCGAAATAAGCGAATCTACAAGGGCAAGGGTTTCTTTTTTTAATGGCTTGCTATCTGGTACAATCACCCATTTCAGATATTCAGAAAGAATAACATCGCGTGCCGACTTACTCACTCCGCGGCATCTCATCTCCTCCGACAAAGCCTTTATTCCTCTTCTTAGAAAGAACTCCGAGTAATTGTCGTCGAGCAGCTCGTTAATCTTCTGAACAAAGTCGTTTGTGTCGAATTCTCTTTCCAGCTGTCTCTGCTGAATGCCAGACACATTTTGCATTTTCTTCTGCAATGCCAGACTTGCGACATCATATTTCTCTGCAGCCTCCAAGTCGCTTGCCGATAGTTTCAAAATGCCGTTTTTCTCAGCCATCACAAGACATTCTTTTAGACTCATTGTATTTTTCTCCCCAACTCGAGAAACAAATATTGAGCAATAATATTCTATCAATCCTCTGCCGTGCCAAGTTGCAGAGTAAGGCAATCGGACTTTTTCTAGATACTGTTTCTCTACTATTTTCAGATACTTGTCAGAGAAATCGCCATTTGCCACATCTTTACTCTTCATTAAGAAACGTGCTGCCGACACATATATATCATTCTCTCTAAGAGTCTTGTATCTGCCAGATAAGTTCGGATGCTTGGAAAATAATTCTGCCATTTTCTGAATTTCCTTATCAGTCTCATTCTTCACCTTCTCGAAGAAATCGTCCAGGTGAAAATCCTTCAAATCTACAAATGGATCGGCAACCAAACCGGAAAATCCGTAGGATGCTATTTCGTTTTGCAGACGAACATCCTTGCCCATAAACAACTGTTTATTCTCCTTTACATCATACAAAAGAAAGTACGATTTATTAGGCTCTGCAATATTATATACAGAAAATTCAAAGCCACCGCACCTCAAACAATAAAACGTAGTATTCAGCACAGGCATACGCAAGCTAAATCTGCCTACAGAATCGAGCGGCACAACTATATCATCATCCGAGTCAATACACCCGCCGTCTTTTTTCAATCTAATTTCACGCACTCCTTCTGGCATGTTTCTTATCAAGCCCGAAATTGTTACGCTGTCGAGTTTACAATAATTGTTATCGACAATTTCTGTACGATTGTCCTTCTCGGGATAGTCGGGCATGGTCGACGATTTTATAAGGCTACATTCGGCCTTATCTGCGCCGACAGAAATCGTGCGAATGCCCGATTCGGCTGCACCAACGTTTACTTGCAGCGTATCGCCATTGTTTGCAGCACGCAAAACATAGCAATCCTTGTCATCGCTGCGCGAGACGACGTCCCAACACTTACTGTCGTAAATAACCTGATTGTCGACAAAGCCAACGAACCATTCGCCAGTCTTTTCGTTTCGCCAATAGGTATCCTCAATGCCACTTTGTCCACATCCGAAGAATGAAAAAATCACTATAACAGATGCTATTAGGATAATTTTTTTCATAGAAATGATTGTATTATATTTATATTATTTTAGTTCACGCCCAACTCCGCTTTCATAGCATCTCCCAAAATAAGGAAGAAAATGCGAAATCAATGACTATTTGGTATTATCTTTAAAAGTTACGAACGGAAAATCGACTTTTTCCTCGTGCTGGCAAAGATAGTATTTTTTCTAAACAGATTATCATTTAGAGCAATTTATTTTATTAAAACATTTCAGAATTGCGCCATTTTTAAGCATTTTTAACAAAAGAAGAGGCTGCATTCATAAAAATGCAGCCTCTCGTCTCTTTTCAAAAAACTGATATTATACGTTTTACAAACGCAATTTTTTCAGGAATCAAAAGTTATCAACGTGGATTTCGAAGAATGCCTGTGGATGATTGCAGACTGGGCACTCCTCTGGAGCCTTCTCGCCCACTACAATATGACCGCAGTTGCGGCACTCCCAAACCTTAACTTCGCTCTTTGCAAATACTTCCTGCATCTCAATATTCTTCAGAAGAGCACGGTAACGCTCCTCATGACGCTTCTCGATGGCAGCCACCATGCGGAACTTAGCTGCAAGGGCTGTAAAGCCCTCTTCCTCGGCTGTTTTTGCAAAGCCCTCGTACATGTCTGTCCACTCGTAGTTTTCGCCCTCAGCAGCAGCCAAAAGGTTCTCGGCTGTTGTACCGATGCCGTTCAGTTCCTTGAACCAAAGTTTGGCGTGTTCCTTCTCGTTGTCGGCAGTCTTCAAGAAAATCTCTGCCAACTGCTCAAAGCCTTCTTTCTTTGCCTTAGAAGCGAAATAAGTGTACTTGTTTCGAGCCATAGACTCGCCAGCAAATGCCTCGTGAAGGTTCTTCTCTGTCTGAGTACCCTTCAGGCTCTTTTTCTCGTCTGCAACTTCCTTAAACTTGCTTGCAGGAACTTTACACTTTGGACATTTTTCTGGTGCAGAATCGCCCTCATGAACATAACCGCACACTGTGCATACATACTTTTTTGCCATAATAGTTTGTTTATTTTTGGTTAGTACTTGTTTGTATTTATCTGGGGGATAAAGATAATAATATTTTGCACAATTAAACAAATAAAATTCACATTCTTTTCCAATTTAATTTATTTTAGATCGTTTTCATTTACAAAATAAGGACTTTGACATACAAACACACAAAGGTTGTTTCCCAATATTTCGTTGAGAAACAACCCTATATTTTGTAAATGTCTGTTACGAATTTAGTAGCCGAAGATGGTTTCGGTAGACACTTCGTGAACCTCGCCAAGACTCTTCAAAAAGTCCATGTCGAGTTCCTTCGAATCGCCGAGAATGAGGTATCGATATGTACGTCCCTTCACGTTTTCCTTCTGGAAATCAACAAGATCGTCGAGCGTCATATCCTGTACCTTATTATATACATCGGCATCGATGTCGTGGTCGTGTCCCATATCCTGAGCATTGAAATATGAGTTCAGAACCCACTCGCGCGATGTTCGGACTGTGGCAAGTCGTTTCAGCAGAGCCTCCTTAGCCATTGCAAACGAAGTCTCGCTCTTCGGCATGTTCTCGATAATATCCTTGAACACACTCACGCAATCCTTCATCTTGTCATTCTGAGTAATGATGTATGTGTAGAACGAATTTGTCTTGTCCTTGCCAGCTCCGTTCACATATCGTGCCGATGCCGAATAAGCCAATCCACGAGCCTCGCGCAATTCTTGGAAAACAACGCAACTCATGTCCTGTCCGAAGTAGTTGTTGAACAACTCAATCTCTGGAACAATGGCTGTATTATACTTCTGACCATCGTTAGAATACATCTGCATGTATATATTTTTCGCTTCATAAGGAGCGATAAATACCTCAGTCTTTGCAACTTCCTGCTTTACAAAATCATTATCAACCTCGGCTGGTCTGGTTTGTTTTGCAGTCTTATGCAACTTATCGACCATTTTAACAACCTCAGTCATTGAAAGCGGACCGTAATACAAAATTGTCTGCTTATAATCCTTCAGTTTGCCAAGTTGTGCGAGCAGAGTCTTTGGGTCGGCACTCTCGAGTTCCTTCTGCGAAAGAATATTTGTCATACTGTTCTTGTCACCAAACATTCCCCAAGTCTGAAGATGAGAGAAGTTGCTTCGCTGGTCGAGTTTGCTTACTCTTCGCGACTCGATTGTGTTTGCAACGAAATCTGCGTAAACATCTTTGCTAACGTTTGCCTCGGCAAGCCACTTTTCGCAAAGTTCCATCGCAGGTTTCATATTTTCAGACAAACCGCTGATGACAACCGTTGTGCGCTTTGGCGAAACACTGACAGAAATTTCGCAAGCAAGTTCGTAGAGTTTTCGCTGAATCTGCTCGGCACTCAACTTCGATGTTCCTGCGTAATTCATCAAGTCTGATGCAACGCTCAACTCGCGGTCGTTCTTGCTTCCGTGCTCAACAATGTACGAAAGTTTGAAACGACTGTTGTCTGAATTCTGCTTATAAAAAAGTTTGTTTCCGTTCTTGAAGTCAGAAACGCTCAAGTCTTTCTTGAAGTCGATGAACTTTGGCTCAATCTTCTCAACCTTAGTTTCAGCAACATTCTTTACGAAGTCGCTGCACTTATTTCGGTTCATCTCAATTGGCGAGATGGCAGGCTTTTCAATCTTCTTCTCGTTAGGATCATCACCCTTATGCTTATAGATGCAAGCATAACCATCTGTAAGCGTACGCTTTGCAAATGCAACAAGATCAGCCTTTGTAATTTTAGAAAGGCGGTCGATTTCCTCAACACGATATTTCCAGTCAACACCATCGACAAATGCACTTACAAACATGCTTGCACGACTGCTGTTCTTTTCGAGAGCCTTCATCTTTGAAAGACGAAGATTATTGATAACCGCCTTCAGAAGTTCCTCGCTGAAATCGCCCTCGGCAATTTTCTTAACTTCGGCAACGAGCAAGTCGCGAGCCTGTTCAAGCGTCTGACCTTCTTTTGGAACGGCTATTGTGTAGAGCACAGAATAATCGCTCATCGAGTTGTTATATGCCTCAGCCTGAAGAACTTTCTGCTGCTGGTTAAGATTCAAATCGAACAACCCTGCAGTTCCGTTTGTCAAAAGTTTCTCGATAAGATTCAGATAATCAGCCTCTTTGCTGCTACTTCCAGGGAAAGGCCATGACACAGTAACCATATCAGCCTCGCGTCCGTACACATCCTTATATACAGGAGCAGTTAGCGGCTTAACGGCAGGAATGTCGAGATATTTGAGTTGTGGATTTGGCTTCCAGTCGCCAAAATACTTGTCAATTGTAGCCATAACCTCATCGAAATCGAAATCACCACTCATACAGATTGCCACATTATTAGGCACATACCAATATTTAAAGTGGTTCTTGATGTTTGTTATCGAAGGATTCTTAAGATGGTCCTGAGTTCCGATAACAGTCTGCATTCCGTAAGGATGGTTTGGGAACAGAATCTTGTTTGTCTGCTCAAAAATCTTGTCAAAATCACGTGTAAGATAGATGTTGTACTCCTCATAAACGGCTTCGAGCTCAGTATGGAATCCTCTGATAACCAAATCTTTGAATCTATCAGACTGAATCTTGGCCCAATTATCAACCTCATTGCTTGGAATATCCTCGATGTAGCAAGTAACATCCTCGCTTGTGTAGGCGTTGCTTCCAACCGAACCAATCTGAGCCATCAGTTTATCGTACTCGTTTGCCACGGCGATGGTTGACGCCAAGTAACTGAGCGAGTCTATTTTATGATAGATAGCCTTGCGCTTAGCCTCATCGCGAGTGTGGCGATAAACCTCGTAGCGAGCCTCGATGCTGTCGAGCAAAGGCTTCTCGCGCTTGTAGTCGGTTGTACCATACGAAGTAGTTCCCTTGAACATCAGATGCTCAAGATAATGAGCCAGACCAGTTGTTTCGTGAGGGTCGTTCTTACCGCCGACTCTCACTGCGATATAAGTCTGAATGCGTGGTTCTACCTTATTTACAGTAAGATATACTTTCAGACCATTGTCGAGTGTATAGATGCGAGCCTTCAGCGGATCGCCGTCAACAGTCTGATAGTTATACTTTTTCTGCGCATCTGCCGCGTTACAGACAACTGCCAGCAGCACAGAAATGATGAAAATCTTAAAATATTTCATTTTACACATTATAATCTTCTCGAACGCGCAAAATAAATAAAAAAATGTTAAACAAACGCTATTTTTTCAAACATTTTTGTATATTTTTGCATAAAATTCTTAATTATAGACTTATGAACAGAAAAGCAACAATCATATTGGCGCTTTGCTTGGCAACGATGTCGGCTTGCCATAAAGATGATGACATTCCAGAAGAGCATGTTCCTGAAACAGAAGAACCATCAACTCCGTCGGACGAGGACGATGAGAAAGGCTTTTCTCTCGGCGACATTCCGGTTGAGGAGATTTAGATTTACGAACAATGCAGTCGACAACATTCTTCGCATGAAAGAGTCTAAGTCGTTTGCATTTAACTGAAGTCGCCGAATTCACAGTCGTATTTTTCACACCGAAAAATATTTCTAAGCGGAATTGTCCTTTTTACCAAAAGTCTCTTTCGCTTTTTTCGTATATAAAAAAACGGCAGAACATCACTGCCCCGCCGTTTTCTTATAAGATTATCTTGTATATCCGCCAAAATGCCATTCTTCAGAAGCATTGTCACTTGATTCTAATATCGATACACGCTCTATAATCTCGTGTACAATAGCCACTGGTTTTACATATAATTGCTTCATAAATTCTACTTACTGCTTCTTGAACAGCCAATTGGTTGCCCGACATGTGTAATTCACCTTATTAGAAGAATCAACTTTTGTCTTTGGATCGAGTGCGGATAATCTTAAGTGTGTTGCATCTACATATATAATATTATAATCTTCGAAATTAGCAGGAACCATGTTGTAAGCCAAACGTCCCAATGGGAATGTTGCTCCACCATCGTAGTGATAGATTCCGTATACCTTTGAGAATCTGCGCTGTGACTCAACATCGCCAAGATTTCTGTTACCATCGAACAGGTCGAAACTCTCGCCCAGATAAATCTTGAAATTACCATAACGTGCCTTTGGAGTGTTGTAAGTAACATAGTTGAAGTTACTCTTTACAATACAAAGATTCTTGAAATCAATATCCTTGTAACTCAAGTTTCCTCCATTGCGGAAGAACATTGAAGTGCCGTCGTTCTTTGCATAGGCATCGTAAGCAAGGCTATAATTGCCAAGAGTTGAATAAAACGATTTTCCAATAGATTCGGTGTAAAGGTTACCAGCCCAATTACCAGTGTTAGCATTGCCTGTATTACCGTTAGACTCATACCACAAATCGCCCGGATTCTTAACATAGTCGTATGTAACTTCTGTTCCGCGGTCTATTATACCGTTGCAGATAACGCCCTTCTTACCATTGTAATTTGTCTGCTGAGAGTTTGTTACGAACAATGAGAAGTTGATGCTCAGCATATCGTCGATTGGCATTACATACTTACATTTCTTGTAAGAGTACGTACCGTTGTCCTTTATGCAGAAGTCTGAATTATCCTTGTTCAACTCGCTCTTGTCAGGACTCTCTATCAGATGGAAGTAAAGTTGCTGTCTGCTTCCGTTTACCGTTCCGTAATAGTTCTTAGACGCAGCATCGTATGTTGTCTCGCCTGTATAAACCTCGTATTTGCCGTTTGTGTATGCAAAGAATACCAAATTCTCAATACCTTCGGCAACATAATAATTGTTTCCATTGTAATGCTGAGACATATCACTTACAAGGTGCTCCTGAACCTCGTTTACGAACATTGCCTTGGTTGTCTCCTGCAAGTCATTGTCGTTTACGTCGATACGCTCATAATTGCCGTTTTTACTGTAGAACAACTTCAGGTTGATGCCCTGTGGCTTGCAAGCCTCAAAGTTCATCTTCATATAGTCTCTCAATCCGTAGAAATCTACGCTGTTGAGGTTCTCGCCTGCGTAACCCTGTCCCCAGTAAGCACGACCGCGGTTTGTATCAATCATTTCGCCCTGCCAGTTACCGTTAAGAAGAATACTCTTGTCGTCTGGCTGCTCTGTATAGTTAAAACTGAAGCACTTTCCTGCTACATATTCCTTTGCACCTTCGCCAACCATCTTCATTGAATAAACAAACTCGTCAAAGTTTGTAGGAAGAACATCGTTAGATGTTGTAGAAACGCCATCGTCAACACGAGTGAAGACGATAACCGAAAGTCTTCTTCTGAGTTCCTCGTAACTTACAGTCAGTCCGTCAGGAGCAGTTATGTGTCTGTCTACAGCCACCGGAGGCATTGCAATGTAAAGATCGAGGTGCATATAGTAGCCGTCCTCCTCTTTTGTGATAACATAGTCGTACTTGCCATCTTCTGCCTTCTTCTGACTGTTTGAAAGGCTTGAGAAAGGAATTTCGTAAACAATAGGATTGTTAAGTCCGCTTGTGCTATACTCGCCTGTATCGCCGTTGCCTAGAGTCAGTTCGAAGTATGATGTCTTCTCGCCTGCGCCCTCAACCCTAAGAGAGTGATTTTCACATTCGATGCGTCCTTTTGAGAAGAAGCAAGCATCCTGACCGCTGAACTGAGCTCTTGTAGGATGAGAGAACTTGCCGTCGGCACGCTTCTCTGCCGGAACCTTAACCTGAATGCGGAACATAGGAACAAGCATGTCCATCTTGACATTTGGAAGCGTCTTCGTATCTATATTTTCCTGATTAACAATGCCCGAACCGCCAAGAACACAGAGGTTTGACACATCAGACATTGAGATGTCAGACAAGGTTGCAACCTGCTGTGTCTGATTCATGAAATCGAGTTCGCCAAAAGTAAAATTACACTTTCCGTCTACATTGGCAATAATCTCGGTATATCGTTCGTTCCAAGGATAAATGGCATACATATAAGAACCCGCCACCGGTGTACCTGTTACAGAACCCTTGAACATTGCATTTGTACTCGGGGTAAAACTGCCGTTTTCGCTGTTTACATCTACACTGAATATGCCGTTTCGCACGCAATCGTAACTTGCAGCAACGTTGTTAACCACACAGCAAGTAGTTGTATAAACTGCCAACTTATCGTTGGTGCTCCAGTTCATCTGCAAATCAGACCAACTGTTTTTTGCAACCATATCCAATCTGGTGTTTTTGCCTTGCGACATAAGTACAGTGTACTCCTCACCTTTTTTTGTTTTTTCCGACGTGTTATCTGTAAACAGATTCTCGTCAGCGCACGAACACACTACAAAGATAGATGTAGCGAAAATAAGTCTCGGAAAATTCTTAAAAGCCAAAAAATTCATAAATTCAGAAAATATAATCTTATTGTTTTTATTTCATAATCTATTTAGGGAACGGTAGTTTAATAAAAAACCTTTGTAGGGTCGTTCATCTCTTGCCTACGCTCTTTAGCCAAGCCATTCTCTACCGGAATGTCGCCAGAGATGTAGAAATCGGCAATATTGCCACTGCACAGCAGCTCGATGGCAACCGATGACGGCTTGATATACCTCTTACTGCCGCTGTTGTTAAAATCAGCAGAACCCAAGTTTTTAATTTTTTTCATGAAATTTACAGTTTACCTAAACTTTTATTAGTAATTTAAAATCAACACTCGTTTTTCAGCATGGTCTTAGACCTATATTTTCAGCATCTCAGTAGCATCATTTTCAATAGTCTTCTACTTTCGACCGCAAAGAGAATAAAAATATAACAAACAACAAACAAAATATATCAAATAAGCACAAGAAAACTCGTATTTCTTGACTTATATCAAAATGTTAAAAAATGTTATTTTATGAGTATTGTTTGACATTTTATAAATATTGAACACGGATAATTATCGACAGTTTTATTTTAGTCGAAAACTCACTAAAAAGCGTTATTACTGAAATAATTGCAATAAAACTTATTGTATTTTTAACATGGTATTTTTTTAAACACTTAGCAATTATGAAAAAAACGGTTATAAAATACAATAACATCAACATTCTTTTGCCGGCAAAAACTTCTAAAAAATTCCTTGGCATTACAAGACAAAAAGACGAGAAAAATGGACGAACGAATATTTTTTATTTTTTTTAATCCAAAAATCCTCTTATGTTAAAAAAAATGTATACTTTTGACTTCAAAATAACACTTCGACAATGAAATTCAGTATTAAATCGAACGTTTTGGTAGACCAGTTACTCGACGAGATTGCTGCAAAATACCCAGAAACAGATGAGTCAACAATTGTTACAGACATTCACCTTCAGCCTCATCAGGACACTGGCGAACTGATGGCTTTCAACGATGATGACGAGATGCTGGCACAAGTTATTATTGAGGAATGGGCAAACTCCAATTCCGATCATTTCATTGACGAAGTGAAGCATTTCCTTGGTTCGAGAATTCACTCAAAGAAGAAAAATCTGGAGAAACTTGGCATAATGCAGCCATATTCAATAGATCTTGTTGACGATGACAAGGAAACGATTTCCGAACTTCTTTTCGTAGACGGAGATACCGAAATCCTTAACAAGGAACTTCTGAAAGGTCTTGACAACGAGCTGAACGATTTCTTGAAGAAATTGCTCGAAGACTAACGATATAACATTATAACCTTATATACAAAGAAATAATGGCGTGCCGATGCAGATATCGGCACGCCTGCCTTTTTTCTGACGAATGTAACATTATGGGTAGCGTTTGGAAACACAAAACGACCGAAATTTCGATTCTTTATTCATACCTTTGCTGCATTATTACAAACAATTAACAAACAAATACTATTTAATTTAATCCAATGAAAAGAAACATTTTGGCAGGTCTGGCTTTGGGACTTGCGGGATTTTCGTGGGCACAACAACCCACAATCTCGACAAAATACACCGCCGACCCTGCGCCCTATGTACATGGAGACACCATCTATCTCTACACAACCCACGACGAGGACGACGCCGAAAACTTTAAGATGTACGACTGGCTTTTGTACACATCTACCGACATGGTGAACTGGCAAGACCACGGAGCCGTGGCATCACTCGACGATTTTAAGTGGTACGACGGAAAGAACGGCGCATGGGCCGAGTGCGTGGTTGAACGCAATGGCAAATGGTACATGTACTGCCCTATCCACGGACACGGAATTGGCGTTCTGGTGGCAGACTCGCCTTACGGACCGTTCAAAGACCCAATAGGAAAGCCGCTCGTATGGCAAAAAGAGCACTGGAACGACATCGACCCTTCGGTTTTCATCGACGATGACGGACAGGCTTATATGTACTGGGGAAATCCGAAACTATATTGCGCCCTTCTGAACGAGGACATGATTTCGCTGAAGAGCGATGCCATGCAACTTCACGATGTGCCAGAGCACTATCAGGAAGGTCCTTGGTTCTACAAGCGCAACGGAAAATACTATCTGGCATACGCATCGACCTGCTGCCCTGAAGGACTTGGCTACGCCATGAGCGACAATGCCCTCGGTCCTTGGACTTTCAAAGGATATGTAATGGCACCGACTCCCCGCACGCGAGGCAACCATCCGGGGATTATCGACTACAGAGGCAAATCGTTCGGATTCGGTCTAAACTACGACCTTAAGAACATCAGCATAAAGGAGCACAAGGAGCGCAGAAACGTAGGCGCATTTCCACTTTCATATAATGCCGACGGAACAATCATCGAATCGCCTTACTTCCAAGATGTTAAGGTCGAGCCAATCGGAACATTCAATCCGTTCCGCAAAGTCGAGGCCGAGACGATGGCTTGGGGCTACGGTCTGAAAACCGTGAAGAGAGGCATCGAAGACATCATTGTTACCGACGTGAACGACGGCGAATACATCTTGCTGAAGAATGTTGATTTCGGCAACAAAATGGCTCACAAACTCATCGTAAGCGCAGCATCGACAGTTGGCGGAAAGGCAGAATTCCACATAGACGGCGTAAAGGGAAAGATTATCGGTACAGCTACAATAAAAAGTACTGGCGGCGATGACAAATACAAGGAATTCCAGACAAGCATCGCAGCCGTTGGCGGAGTTCACGACCTTTACATCGTGTTCAGAGGCGCGAAGGGCAAGAATCTGTTCAATCTTGACTGGTGGAAGATTACCGGCATCCCAGCCAACTACGCAACCCTCGAAAAAGTTGTTGAGGACGGCGGAACAGGCAAATATCCAGCCGTGATGCAAGAAATAAACGGCCTGGAGGCACACACAGTATTCATGCCGAAGGATTTGTCGCAATTCAGCGAGCAGAATCCTCTGCCTGTGCTGGTTTGGGGCAACGGAGCATGCACAAACTCGCCTTGGGAGCATTTCAAGTTCCTGAACGAGATTGCGTCGCACGGATATCTGGTAATCGCAACCGGATATTTTCCAAAGGAAGAGAAGCCTTACAACGGCGAAATGTCAAAGCCAGAACAGCAGATTGAGTCGATTGACTGGGCAATTGCACAGAACAGCAACAAACTCAGCCCTCTCTACGGAAAAATCAACACAAAGGCAATCTGCGCATCTGGAATGTCGTGCGGCGGTCTGCAAACGCTTTACAACTGCGCCGACAAGCGAATTTCGACATACATGATTTGCAACAGCGGATTGTTTATCGACCCGTCAATAGCAATGCCAAACATGCCGATGCCGGGAAAAGACCAGTTGAAGAGCGTTCATGCGCCTATCATCTACATTCTGGGCGGTGAGACTGACATTGCCTACAACAACGGAATGGACGACTTCCACCGTATAAAAGATGTTCCAGCATTTGCAGCCAACTATCCTGTTGGTCACGGCGGAACATACCGTCAGCCTCACGGAGGCGAATTCAGATTCCCTGCAGTAGCTTGGCTCAACTGGCAACTGAAGGGCGACCAAGAGGCCGCCAAGATGTTCAAGGGCGAGAAATGCGGTCTGTCGCAGCGCAAGGACTGGAAGATTGAAAAGAACCAGTTGATTGACAAATAAATATCAGAATATCAAAACGACAATATAATAAGGTAGCGTGCACATTCATCCAAGTTTAGTAAGAATGACTTGCAACGCTACCTTTTTCGTTGTAAAACATTGTTTATTCGGTATTTTTCTTATTTTTGCACTCAGAAAAATGGGAAAGATTGCTCGACATATCAGACTTGTAATTGCGATGTTGTTCATCGGCATCAGCCATTATGGTGGTGTGCAAGCCGAAAACATCGGCCGGCAGCCGCAAAATAATGCGCAGGTAAGCCGATACGACAATCTGATTAACAGTATTGCAGAAGAGCGCAATCAGCCGCTGAGCGTTGTTTTTGATACAGATGAAGGAGCACAACGCTACAGTAGCAACCGCAATACGCGTCTGATTCCGACGCACGGCTTCGGACCAAACAATGGCTCGGGACATTTTTCAAGCAAACATCAATATTCACTCAAAAACATTAAGTTTCTCCACTTGTGCCGAAAAATTTGCGTTCGGCAAACAGGTGGCGCGTCTCCTCGCCATTACTACATTATTGCGTTGAGACGGATTCTTTGTTAGTCATACTCTCATCACCCGAGAAAAAAAATTATTAACAAAGAATTTAAAGAAACATTTATGACAAAAATCAAGAACTTGCAGATGGCAGAAACCGTCTGCAACGATATGCGAATTAAGATTACCGAATCATTCTTCGGACTATGCTGCAAGGCGATTTTTATGCCGACAAACAGCAAGATTGACGCCAAGACGCTCGAATATTCGCCAGAGATAGGCGGCAGGCTCAACACCATTCTGAATATGCCGCACGACAAGCTTGTAAGCACGCTCGAGAATTTCCATCCCGTTACAACGGTTAACGGAAACTACCTGCTTGAACTGTGCACGTCGCGCGACGGAAATTTTGCAGCACTGCAACTTTTCAGATATGTTTCGCTTAAATATTCGCCGGTTACTGACGTAATTTTTTTCGAAGAAGATGATGCAAGGCTCATAAAGAACAAACTCGTGTAACCAACTCAGAAACAGCGCATCACAGCAATGCGCTGTTTTTTTTATCACTATAAATAATGACTTCGGAATGCTTAAATCACTAATTTTAGGTATTGCCGGCAACATTAAAAACCTCTATCTTTGCAAATGTAAATAAGATACAGAACATGTTTCAAGATATATTAGTTTACGCTATCGTTGCTGCAACAGTTTGTTACGCAGCATACCACTTCTGGAAAGCGGCAAGTGGTAAGGGAAAATGCAACTGCAGTTCTTGCGGAAAGAAGTGCAACTGCCATAAAGATTAGCCATAGTTTAGATTAAGTCGTTTATTACATAAGTTTGTTTATTTTATTTATTAGTACAAAAGACGCATCCTGTTGTGTAACATGATGCGTCTTATATTTTTTCCCTTCGGCTTACTTTATTGCCGATTCCTCTATCAAGCCGTTCATCAGCGCATAGACCGTGAGACCGGCAATAGACTTAATCCCTGTCTTTGCTATGATGTTCTTTCGGTGCGACATTACAGTGTGAACCGAAATATTCAGAGTCTCGGCAATTTCCTTGTTCTGCAAGCCCTTTGCCACAGCCACAAGCACCTCGATTTCGCGTTCCGACAAATCCTCGTTCATGGCATAAGCGTTTGTTCCTACCACTGGTTCTGCCAAATCCTTAGGCTTGTCGCCTGATATGCACTGGCGAAGCACATCCTCAATCTGCTCTGCACCGTCTGAAAGTTCGATGTAGCCGTCGAACTGCTTCAGAACACTTCTGTCAACATAGTGTGTCATAAGTGCAACAAGGCTGTATCCGATGGTAGACGGAATGTTGTGCAGAACGCCACGCACGGCATTTCGGGTAGAATAATCGATGATATGCGGCTCTACGATGAGCATCTCCGCACGGTTGTGGATAACTGCCGACTGCGCCAACTCGAGCGACGATGTGCGCTCAACCAAAACAAAATCGGGCATATTGCCAATTATCGCACTCATGCCCAAAGACACAATTTCCGAATCACTTAATAGTACTACCTTCTTCTTCATTTCATCTCGTTTTCAAGAGCCTCAACCGATGGAGCAAGTAAATAATCCTCAATAAGAGCGTGTTTCTTCAGGTCTGAAGACAGCCTGAACAAATCGAACAAGACCGATGTGCGCTCACGCGGCAGCGAATCGCCGGGCAGATACTTAACGATGATGTTTATCAAATCATCGAGTTTGTCCTCGATGTTGCTGTGGTTTTCTTCGAACTGGCGGATGCTGAACGTGACTTTCTCCTCGCCCTTCAGCAGAGAGTCGATGTAAGGAAAGACACTATCTTCCTCGAAACTGAAATGACTGGCAACCTCGGTGCGATAGTCATCGAAAAACTTCTTCAGGATATTGCCGAACTTTGGCTCTATGCTGTTGGCTATGTGCAGAAGATGATTTCCGATGTGTCCCACGCGCTCGTCAAGATAGTAGCGGTGCGATTTCATCAGATAGTCTATCAAAGCTTTCAGTTGCTGCTCGTTCAGAATCGACTCGGGATAATACCCCTCAACTCCGTAGATGTTGCCAACCATCAGGAACAACGCCACATCTACGTTATACATGTTGCACACCTCGGCAACAGAGCGGTCGCCAAAGCCGAGATTGATGCCGAAACGCGGCAAAACGAGTATAATGTCGTGAAACTCGTTTACCATGTTTGCCATTTTGTCGTCGGCAACAAACAGTTTTCTATTCTGAATCATAAGCAAAATTTGTGTTTGTGCAAAGATACAAATTTTATCCGTCTTGGCTTTGCCGAAAGAAGCAAAAAAACGAGGGCAGCAATAAAAAACTGCTACCCTCGCTCTTAATATTTTACATTTTTAGCACGGACGCTTTTTGGGCAGGTTGAACACATCCTGCACTTCTTTCATAGCCTCGGCAGTCATACCATCAGGCTCGCTGCCCATGCTGCGGGCGCACATATAGATGTTTGCAGCCTTGCAGAGCACATCAGTCTGGTCGAAGGCATCCATGATGTCCTGACCTACGGCTACGGTGCCATGCTTCTCCCAAAGCACTACGTCGTGAGTCTTAATCTTCTCCAAAGTGTCCTTTGCAAGTTCTACCGATGAAGGCAGACCGTAAGGCACGATACCGATGCCAAGCGGAGCAAAGGCAAGAGTTTCTGGAATCATAGACCAAAGCACGCGTGTCATCTCATCGTCGCGCAAGAAACGCTGAATGTGGCTCATTGCCACAAGTTCTATCGGATGAGTGTGCAGAGTTGCCTTATAGCATGAGCCAGTCTCGAGCAGATAGTTCTGCAATGCGAGGTGTGTAGGAAGCTCAGATGTAGGAGCAACAGGCTCGTCGGCAATAATCTCGTAACTTGCGCAATCGTCGCAGATGCGAACGATAGAGCCGTTCTGCATAGGCCAGCGTGCCAAGTCGCGCATACGCTTGCCAGTACCCTTGCAATAGAAATATTTGCCTTTAAGCTGTGGCAGAACCATGCCAATCTGCTTAACAGGTGCAATGGCAGGCATAGCCTTGCACTCGTCATCCATAAACTCAGTAACATTTACGGTAATGTTACCGCCATTACGCTCTGCCCAACCTTTCTGCCAAAGGTAACCGGTGACCTCGGCAATTTGGTCAACGACAGCCTTCAAACCGTCGCGACCGTCAAGAATACTTTTCATTTTGTTTATTATGTTTTAATTATCCTACCAAAACCGGAATGAATGTTGATACAATAAGCACGATGATGCCTATCACCAACACCGTTATAGTTTTCTGCGAACAGCCCTTCCACTCCTTCAGGATAATACCCCAAAGATTTGAGAATGTTACGTTTAGAGCCATGAGGATGCAGAATGCCAATGTTGTGAGTGTCTCAGAAGATGTAAGGAAGCCCTTGCCAAGCGACAGTCCGAAGAACTGGCTGTACCACAAAGCACCAGCCAAGGCGCAGAACAAGATGTTGTTTCCCCATACATCAGCCTTCTTGTAGTCAGACCATGTGTTGTTTACATTGTTCTGATAGAAGCAATATATAAGGTTTGTAACAAATCCGCCGAGAGTTACGAGCAACGTAGCCGGAAGTGTAGCAAACATTGGGTCTGATTCGGCAAAATGAATGTCCTTTCCAAACTCAAGACCAACGTTGAAGCAACCGCTCATGAAGCCGGCAAGCAGCGCGATGGCAAGACCCTTAGGAAAGTTGAAATCCTTAACAGCCTCTTTCTTCTCTTCTTCAGAAAGCGAAGAAGCCTTCATCGAACCGGCAACACCAATGATGGCGATGCCCACAAGCGTTACGACAACGCCCAAGATTACGGCAAATGTAAGCGATGAAAGTGCATCAAGTTCTGGGAAGAACACATTCAGCAGAACTGGTCCCATTACCGTACCAAGTCCGGCGCATGTTCCAAGCGCGATGCTCTGTCCGAGAGCCACGCCAAGATAGCGCATAGATAAGCCGAAGGTCAGTCCGCCCACGCCCCACAGAACGCCGAACAGAACTGTCATCCAGATGTTAAACGAACTTGTCTCGGCAAACATTTCACAGAAACTGTGTCCCTCAGGAACGGCGAGCAGTGCACCCAAGAACGGGAACAGAACCCAAGCAAACACGCCCTGAACAATCCAGTAACTCTCCCAACTCCAGTTCTTTATCTTGTTTATCGGCACATAGCACGATGACTGGCAGAATGCACCGACAGCAATTATCAAAAGTCCTATAATCAATTCCATGTAACAGAATTTTTATATACAGAAATACCCCAAACCCATCCTTTGTAGAAAGAAGGGGCAAGGGGTACAAAATCCTTTTCTATTATCTCTTCAATGTTACGTTCTTCTCGTACTCCTGACACTCCTTGATGAAATCAAGACCTACAGGAACATTGTTGCGGAGGCAGAACTCATCGTAAACTGCATTCCAAGGCATTGCCTTGTGCTCCTCGATAGTAGCAAGCTTCTCGAAGCCCTGACCAGCGTTCTCCATGTCGCGAATCTGCTGAACTGGCTCGAGCAATGCACGAGTCATACACTTCTGAGCAGCGCGTGAACCAACAACGTATGCACCGATACGGTTGATTGAGCCGTCGAAGTAGTCGAGACCATAGTGTACGCGGTCGATAGCACCTGCACGAACAATTTCGTAGAACAACTCTGTTGTAAGGTCGTCCATGATTGTTACATGGTCTGAATCCCAACGAACTGGGCGTGAAACGTGAAGCATCAACTCAGGAACGAACAGAAGCAAAGAGCTTACCTTGTCGCCGATTGACTCTGTTGGGTGGAAGTGACCAGTATCGAGAGTTACCATCACGTTGTTCTTTGAAGCGTATGCGTTGTAGAAGTCGTTAGAACCAACAGTCATTGACTCAAGACCGATACCGAATACCTTTGACTCAAGGCATGGCTTCTCCCACTTGTATTTTGTAGCAAGAATCTCGTCGAGGCTCTCCTTCAACTGAGCGCGGTACTGCATACGGTTTACAGTAACGTCCTTAGAACCATCGTGAATCCAGAGGTTGATGATACATGGATCGTTCTGATACTCACCCATTGCGTTTGCAATCTCGCGGCAACGCTTCATGTGCTCAATCCAGAACTCGCGAATCTCCTTGTTAGGGTTAGAGATTGTAAGGTTTCCGCTCTTTGGATGAGAGAAGTTTGTTGAGTTGAAGTCGAGTTTGGTATTGTTTTCCTTACCCCACTCCATCCAGCCTTTGAACATGTCAACGCTGCACTCGTTACGGTCGATGAACTTGCCGTTGAACTCGCCGTAAATCTCGTGAAGATTCAAGCGGTGTGTTCCCGGAATAAGGCTCTTAGCCTTAAGAATATCGGCACGAAGTTCGTCGATATTGCGAGCAGCACCCGGATAGTCGCCGGTACTCTGGATACCGCCAGACATTGCGCCAGCCTTTGGCTCAAAGCCGTGAACATCATCTGCCTGCCAGCAGTGCATAGACAGGTGGAAGTCCTGAAGCTGTGCGATAACCTTCTCTGTATCAATACCAAGTTCAGCGTAGCGTTCTTTTGCTACCTCGTAAGCTGAATGAATAAGCGATTCTTTCATAACTTTTCTATATTAAAATTATAGTTAATATTATCTGTTTACAATTTTCTTGAATTTAGCGTATGCAGCATCCCATGCAGCGGCATTCTGAGGCTCGAACTTATCGAGCTGGAGAGTTGAAGCAAGAACCTTGCGCATAGCGTAAAGGTCTGATGCTTCGCCCGATGCCATAGCCTGAACCATGATGTTTCCGATGGCAGTAGCCTCTGAAGGACCGGCAACGACTGGCAATCCGATGGCGTTGGCTGTGCACTGGTTAAGGAACTTGTTACGGCTTCCGCCACCAATGATATGAAGCGTTTCGATGCTGTTTGGAGTTAGTGTGCGAAGCATCTCAAGAACCTCGCGGTATCTCAATGCCAAACTGTCGAAGATACAGCGTACAATCTCGTCGCGGTTTGCAGGCACAGGCTGCGATGTCTTCTTGCAATAATCCTTAATTGCAGTCTCCATGTCGGCAGGATTTGCAAACATCTGGTCGTCTGGGTCGATAAGGCACTTGAACGGCTCAGAAGCCTCAGCACCAGCAATGAGCTGACCGTAGTCTGTCTCGCCCCAGTTAGGACGGCAACGCTCCAGCAGCCACATTCCGCAGATATTTTTCAGAAGGCGGATGGTGTGCTGAACACCGCCCTCGTTTGTAAAGTTCAGTCTTTCTGTCTCGGCTGTGATGACAGGCTCTTCTGTCTCAACACCCATCAGACTCCATGTTCCGCTGCTGAGGTAAGCGAAATTCTTGCTTACGGCAGGAACGGCAGCAACCGCCGAGCCAGTATCATGTCCGGCAACGGCAATCACAGGGATTGCTCCAAGTCCTGTCTGCTTCTGCACCTCGGCAGTAAGTTCGCCGACCTTCTCGCCCGGATATACGAACTTTCCGAAACTGTCCTCTGTCAGTCCAACAGATTTCAGAATTTCTGGTTCAAGTTTGAATGTGCGCGCATTTACAATCTGCGCTGTTGTTGCTATTGTGTACTCGCAAACCATCTGTCCTGTAAGAAGATAACTCAGGGCATCAGGAATGAAAAGGATTTTGTCGGCATTAGCAAGCGCGCTGCAATTGTTGCGGCGAAGCGTGTCGAACTGGAAAAGTGAGTTGAAATTCATCACCTGAATACCAGTCTGCTCGTAGAGTTTCTTGCGGTCGTACTTCTCGAAGAACTTCTCTGGCGCACCCTCGGTGTGAGGATCGCGATATGCGTATGGCTGACGCTGGAACATTCCGTCCTTTCCGACGGTAACAAAATCAACGCCCCAAGTATCAATACCTATCGATGTGATTTCGACATCCATTGCCGACGCAAGTTTCAGTCCTTCTACAATATTATAATATAGTTCGTATATATCCCAAAAGAAATGTCCGTTCATCTCAACAAGATGATTGGCAAATCTGTTAACCTCCTGAAGTTCGCACTTGCCATCGGCAAAAGAACCCAACATTGTACGGCCGCTTGTGGCTCCAAGATCGACCGCGAAGAAACATTTTTTCATTGGCTAAATAGTATTTGTAATGTCGCAAAGATACATTTTTTGCGTTAACGGCAAATATCTAAATGCAAATATTTTTCGGAAATATCAAATTTCCGAGTTAAAAATATCATAATCAAATTACGGGCTTAACAAAGGTACAGACTGATTATGTTTTTGTCATTGCTGCTCACACAGTTGTAAAATGTTGTACGCACACGTTTTTTTCTTCTTCAGACCTGAAAAGCAATATTATTCAAAATTCATGCAAAATAATCGGATTTATTTTATACCTTTGTAGTTCATATAGAACATATAAAATACAGAATACTATGGCTAAAAAGTATTTCGCATCGTCAGAACTCATCATCAACGAGGATGGTTCTGTTTTTCACCTTCACCTCAAGCCAGAGCAGCTGGCAGACAAGGTGATTCTGGTTGGCGACCCGGGCAGAGTTAGCTTGGTTGCAAGTCTATTCGACAGCAAGGAATGCGACGTTGAGAGCCGCGAGTTCCACACCATAACCGGAACGTACAAGGGCAAGAGAATAACAGTGCTGAGCACCGGTATTGGCTGCGACAACATAGACATTGTGCTGAACGAACTTGACGCCTTGGCAAACATCGACTTCAACACCCGCGAGGAGAAGTCAGAGCACCGCACTCTCGAAATAGTGCGAATAGGCACTTGCGGCGGACTTCAGCCTTACACTCCGGTGGGCACTTACATCATGAGCGAGAAGAGCATCGGTTTTGATGGTCTGCTTAACTTCTATGCCGGCAGAAACGATGTTTGCGACCTTGAGTTCGAAGAGGCTTTCAAGAAACACACTCAATGGCTTCCGCAACTTGCAGCACCTTATGTTATTGATGCCGACAAGGAACTGCTCGACCGTATTGACGGTGAGAACATGGTTCGCGGTGTGACTATCGCCTGCGGCGGATTCTTCGGTCCGCAAGGAAGAGAGCTTCGCATTCCACTTGCCGACCCTCATCTTAACGAGAAGATTGAATCGTTCGAATACAAGGGCTACAAGGTTACCAACTTTGAGATGGAATCGTCTGCCGTGGCAGGTCTGAGCCGTCTGATGGGGCACAAGGCAATGACAGTCTGCATGGTTATTGCCAACCGACTGGCAAAAGAGGCAAACACATCGTACAAGTCGGGAATGCCAGACTTGATTGAAAAGGTTTTGAATAAGATTTAAACTCCATTCGAACGGCTGTTCTTCATCACAAGGGCAGCCGTTTTTGTTATGTTTTTCGGGCAAAAGATATTCGGCATGAAAAAATGTTTTATATTTGCTCCCGGCAGTAATCACAATTAAGTTTAAGAAATATGAAAAAGACCAATCTTTCGATGCTCGCACTCGTAGCAATCTGCTGTGCGTGGCTTATTTCGGGCTGTTCGGGAAACAAGAAGCAAGCCGTTAATCCAACCGAGGACATGAGCCAGTTTGTAACCCTTACCGATGCCGTGCCCGATGCCATTCTGGAGATAAGATATTTCGGCACATACAACTTTGTCGGGCAGCGCATCGACGGATACGAAGAGCCAACCGCACTCATCACCAAGAAAGCTGGCGACAGTCTGCGCGCCGTGAGCGACGAACTGATGTCGCAGGGCTACAGACTGAAGATTTACGATGCCTACCGCCCTCAGAAGGGCGTAGACCACTTTGTGCGATGGGCCGAAAACATATCAGACACGCTGATGAAGACTTACTTCTATCCCGACCTCGACAAGAGCGTGCTGTTTGAGCAGGAATACATCATGGCGCATAGCGGACACACGCGCGGTTCGACCATCGACCTTACGCTCTTCGACATGAAAACAGAGAAGGAACTCGACATGGGCGGAACGTTCGACTGGTTCGGTCCTGAGAGCCACCCTGATTTCTGCGGAAATCCCGAAACAGGCGAATTTACAGGCGACAATCACAAGAGTCCGACAGGCAAGAGCATCACAGCCGAGCAATTCAAAAACCGCATGATTCTGCGCCGCGCAATGCTTAGTCACGGCTTCAAACCACTCGACACCGAGTGGTGGCACTTCACGCTGAAGGACGAACCGTTCCCCGACACTTACTTCAACTTTCCAGTCAGACAAATCAAGAAATAACACATGAGCGCAACAAACAAAATCAACGCTTTAGGACTTGTTTTTCTGCTGATAGGAATCTTCTCATTAGCCATCCCGTCGTACTACATCTACGCGAAAGGCGGAACAGACGATTTCTACATCGTTACGAGCAACGTAAACGGCATCGAGACAACCGAATACAACCCAGCATTCGTCATCGGAATGCTGGTATTCTGCTATCTGTTCGCCGCGGCTTTCATCATTGGCGGAATGATGATGATGAAGATAATCGGAAAGAAATTCGGGATATGGATTTCCGGCATCCTCGGTTTTAGAGAATCTAACGACGAAGACATTCTGCCAAAAGTATTCATCAGAATAGGACTGCTGCTCCTCATAATTGGCGGCGGACTGCTGACATGGGACATAACATCACGCCAATCTATGATAAAAGCCGAAGCTACCGTGGTGAATACATACAGTTCGTGGATCAGAAGCAAGGGCAGCAGCAAAAAGGTAAAGCATTATTTCGCAATACTAAAATATCAGATTGACGGAAAAGAATATATGAGCCAAGTAACTGTTTCGGAATTTTTCTACGACTCGCAGGTTACCGTATATTGCGACCGCAACAATCCGATACGCTGTCGCATGGGCAATGATTTTCTGCTGTGGCACATCATTCTGTTCAGCGTGGGCACATTGTTCTGCGGCGGAGGAATGTTCATCAGGCATGACATGAAAAAATCAAAGCACAAACTCAGATAAGTTTTTCTCCCATAAAAACAAAATGACAAAAAGATATCAGATTGCACGTTTTTTTATTACTTTTGCATTCAATTTTAAACATCAGATGTAAATGAAAAAATTAGATTTGGCAACAAAGGTGGCAATTGCCCTATTCATGATTATTCAAATTGTATTACTGATTGTATTCTTCAAATCTCCGCAATTTTCCGACCAAGTTGTACACATGAGATTAGCAACAGGAGCATTTAACGAGAATTCACTGTATCCAACGGCAAACAACTTATACGATAGTTATATCGTTGCTCCAGGCCTGATAAACTTTCTGATTTTTCAGCTAAAACTTTTGGGAACAATGGACTATAATGGTGTATTCCAGTTTGCAATGAATATGGCAATGCTTTACGAGGTTTACTACATCGCCAAATTCTTCTTTTCAAAGACAGTTGGCTACATCGCAGCGATATTATATTGCCTTGTTTATTCGAACTATCTTGGCATACTTATATGGGGAACCGAAATACCATTCATGTTTCTAGGTATGACTGGCTTATGTCTGTGCCTGACCACAAAATGGTACAATGTGCTAATTGCAACAGTTCTGTTTGCCATAGCCAACACAATCCGTCCTCTCAGCATACTGTTTATTATTACGATTGTCATCTTCTTCGCTTTCAGCAAAGTTAATTGGAAGCATTATCTATTACTTTTCATTCCGTTTTTCGTCCTCAATTTCGGATACGGAAAGTTTAACGAGGCACGCATGGGCTACTACGTAAGCAAATCGACAACCGGTGGCACAAACCTTTTGCAGACCGCTAACGACTACGCCGACGGAACAACGACAAAAGGATCCAAAATTATTAAATTAAAGGAATCGAAATACGCATACAAAAACAACAAAGACAAGACCGTTTTCGAAAAAGACAAGATGTGGCACGATGCCGGAATTGAATGGATAAAAAAGAATCCCGGAAAATATTTCAAAATGTTTTTCTACAAAGTTCCGTATATGTATGCCGACGACAGCTGGCCTGAAAGACTTGTGATAAGAGACTACTATTACAGAAAGACATCGTCTGACAATAAAGAAAAAAGAGAATACGCAATATCAATGTTTTTTAAGAACATACCTTATTACATCGTATTTATTCTTGCACTGTTCGGCGTTGTTGCTTACAGAAAAGACTTATACAAAAATCGCAAGAAAGCGTATATTTCGCTTCTTGCATACATCATAATCGGCACAGGCGGAACTGTTCTGATGCCAGTTATGGCAAGATACCACTATCCGTTTTTGTTCGTGCTGATTATTTTTGCGGCATACACAATCGAACAGATTTACAACCGGAAATTTAGAAAAGACGAAGCAATATCATAGTCGTCAGAAAGGAGCCTTACTAACAATGGTGAGGCTCTTTTTTGTTACGGGATGAACGAACGAAATCTGCTCGGCATGGAGAAAGAGTCGGCTCGCACGGATACCGTACAACTCATCGCCGATTATCGGGGCATTGAGCCCCTGAATGCTTGCGCAATGAACACGAAGTTGATGCGTGCGTCCAGTCTTCGGAAACAGTTCGACGCGGACATAATCGTTGCCGACAGAAACGACCTTGTACATTGTAACAGCCGTTTTTCCGTTCTCAAAATCGACCTTCTGACGAGGACGGTTTATGTAGTCGGGCGCGAGCGGAAGCTCTATCTTGCCACTCTCACTTTCAGTTAGATTTCCGCGCGATTCGAGCAGCGCGACGTACTTTTTCGCCACCTCGCGACCTTCGAACATACGCTGCATCATAGCGCAAACATCTTTGTTCTTGGCAATTACGAGCAAGCCCGATGTTGCCATGTCGAGCCGATGAACAACCAGCGGTCCGGTGGCATCTGGATAATTATCGGCACCCCACTGATAAACGGACACTTCGCTCACCTTTCCCGGAACGGACAACATTCCAGACGGTTTATCTACAACAAGCAGCCATTCGTCCTCGAAAACTACTTTTGGCTGATGGTTGCGCGATGCCTCTTTTTCATGCTGATTTTCCTCAACGTCAAGTCCGATGAGCATGTGCCTGAGCAGCGGAGCGCACTTGCCTTGGCATGCCGGATAGAAGTTTCCATGACGGCGAATCTCGCCCTTTGGTGACTCGCCCCACCAGAATTCAGCCATCGCAACAGGACGAAAGCCGTTGGCATAGGCATACTGCAAAAGCTTTGGCGCAGCGCACTCGCCCGTTCCAGCAGGCGGAATGTCGGGATGGTCTGGCGACTGGGCAAAGAGCGTACAGATTCCCTTCGCCTCGCCCTTGGCATTCAGTAGCCGGAACTCGTCGAAAAGTTGCATCTGAAGTCTGAACGAGCGTTGCTTGCGCTCTTGTTTCAGTCGTTCAATCTCGATTTTTACGGCATCGACCTTCTCTTTCAGTCCGTCGAGCTGAAGTTTCAAATCGCGCTCGCGTCTTTTCAGTTCGGCTTTCTGAAACTGACTTTCTTTTATCATCAAATCGATGGTTTCTTTGTCGATGGAAGTCTTGCGCAACTCATCGCGACGTGCCTTGTCTGCCTTCATCTGCTGGCGGAAAGCATCAATTTTCTGCCGTCCTTCAGCCTCTTTCGTTCTCAATTCGTCGACAAGATTCTGAAATTCCTCCGAGTTCTGAAGTTCCGAAATCCGATGATTGATGGCTGAAATATTGCTTTCTTCCTGCTTGAAAAATCCTTGCGGATTGAGCAAATCGTAGACTGGCGGAACGAAAAACGGATGATTGTTGCTGTGCGCCAAATTTCCGCTGAAGGCTGCCAGATAGCCAATCTCGCCCGATGCGCTCTCGCAAACCAGAACGCCGAACATCTTGCCTTGGTTCAACTCATTGTGCCAGTCGGTGCGCATGGCAATATAGTTCCGCACCTCATCGGCGGCAGCGAGGCACAGCGGATGAGGTGTGTAACAGAAAGGATTGTTGAACTTTGCAGGAAGTTCGGTATTCTTGTCGATTTTCAGTTTATGAAACATCAGCGTCTGACTTTTAAAGTGGTTCGTTCGGCAGAATTTATCCTTTCAACGGCTTCCATACGGTCGAATTTTATTGGCGCGGTTACGAACTCCGGAACGTTGTACGAAAGCATTAACTCAGCATAATATTTCTTCGGATTTTTCTGCGGAAGCATGAACGGCTTGCTCTCCTTTCCGTCGGCACCGATGTGCGAGAAGTATAGGCGCGTAAACTGACCGTCGTCGCGGCGCGAACTGAACACGAACCAACGGCTGTTGGTGCTCCAGTTGTGATAACTGTCGGTGTCGCTACTGTTGGCTGATGAAAGCGCACGGCTCTCGCCCGTTTTAAGGTCGAGCAGGTACAAATCGGCCTCGTGATGCCAGATTGAGAAGCATCCGTAGTCGCACAACGTGTACATCAGATAGCGTCCGTCGTACGATGGCTTCGGAAATGTGACGCTCTTGCCCGTAGTGCGCACACTTACAAGCGTATCAACATCCTCGCCAACCTTTCCTGTTTCGGAGTTGAACGAAGCCTTGCAGAGACTGTATCTCACGTTCTTCAGTTCCGAAGGAATA
Organism: Bacteroides sp. Ga6A2; assembly: GCF_000702225.1. NCBI lineage: Bacteria > Pseudomonadati > Bacteroidota > Bacteroidia > Bacteroidales > Bacteroidaceae > Bacteroides > Bacteroides sp. Ga6A2. Next base: position 52,237 of record NZ_KL370874.1, read on the forward strand.
TCGGCTTTCTGGGCTGTGCAGAAGTAAAGCGTCTTGCCGTCTGGCGAGAATGTAGGATATGTCTCCCACGAGTCGGCAAGCATCACCGAGTTGCTCAAAATCAGTTCTTTCTTCTGAATATCATACACTTGTAAGTCCGATTCCAAATCGAAGACCTCGATTATCTTCTCGGGCATCGAATGGAACATCTGTCGCGTGGTATTTGTAGAGTAAACGATGAATTTTCCAGACGGATGCCAGTACGGATAAACACAGAATCCGATGGTGCTGTCGGTCTTCGTGTTCAGAGCCTCTATGCCGCCTTGCGTTCTTATAAGCGTGGCACTGTGGTCGCCGCGGATGTGCATCGTCAGTCCTTCGGGATTGCATTTGTTAAACTCGTGGCAGTTCAAGCAACCGTCGAACTGCGTATTTTCGAGCACCGCCGTTTCGTCGAAGTTCGACAGATTGCGCTCGTATATTCCCATCTTGCTGAACACTTCGTAGCCCGGCGCGAGTTTACGGTAGGCAATGCCGTAATCAATCTCATCGCCGCTAACGCTTATGCTGAACTTGCGGAACGTAGTCCAGCCGCCGTCGGTCTTTGCGCTGACTTCGAACCATATTTTCGAGCCGATGTTCTGTTGCAGAAGTTCCTTCCATTCAGCCTCGTCAAAATCGGCATATTCTCCCTGAACATGGATATTTCCGCCTTTCTCGCCAGTTGCAACGACATCAATGAGCGATGCGGCATCGTCAGCCATTGCAAAGTTCAGCGGTGCAATCTGTGCCGGCACGGTAACATCAACATAATCAGGATAAATCTTCGGAAAATTGCCGTCTGTTCGAGCATTTTTCACCGCCTCCATACCACACGAAGTCATCAGCATACAGCATACGGCAAAATATATAATCGTCTTCATAAGATATTTCATTTTAATTGTTTGCAAAAGCGAAGTAGTACCAATAAGTGTTGCCGAAGTTCGCCTTCATGTAACTCTCGGGAGCCTTGCCTTTGTAGGCATGCATAAAGTTGGAAAAACTCATCTGGATGTCCTTTTCTATCGGATAAGGGATTCCGCTGAAGTCGCGATGCCCCTTTGCCCACGCCAGCGCAATTACCTCTTGATAGAGGCGTGGCAGAGGCTTTCCGTAAAGGTCGTGGTTCACATCAAAAACTTCCACGAAACGCGGCACGTTCTTGCCAAGCAGCAGCCACGAAATCATATAGTCGTATGCCATCGTATTGCTTGTGTTTGTAAGATAGACATTGCCGAGCATCGAGTCTGTCTCCGTCTCGGAATAGAAGAAATCGTTTTCCTTTCTGATTAGGAACTCCCTAAGATGTCCATAAACCGGATGCGATTCTACAGCCTTGTCTGTCAGCAGTTTCTCGGCAGAAGGCGATGCTCCTTTGTGCCACAGTAACTGGCTGACGTCCTCAGCCCATTTGCGGTAGCAAATCGTATTTTTCAGAAGTGAGACGTATCTTTTTGCCACCTGATAGTTACCCGTAATCAAGTTGCACTCGGCAAGCACTTTGTAGCAGAACGCACTTTTCTGATAGTCGGGAATGCACTCTTGCGCCTCGAATGTTGAGCGCATGGCATCGTTTATCATTCCAAGATGATAGAATACCTGAGCCGTAACAAGCGGCGCAACATAGTCTTTCGTAAACTCAGGCAGAAGGCATTGCGTTCCGTGCTGCGGATAGCAGAAGAGGCTGTTGGCATTGCCGGTCTTTATCAGCGCAAGATTCAAGCAGATTGCCGACATCGGATTTGTTGGAGGCTGCTCGTTGGCAAGGGCGATGATGTCGTTCCACTGCTGATCATACATCAGTTTTGAGTATCTCATCGCCATCTCCTTGCTCGGCATCGCCTTCTTATTAACGGCATAGACTGCGCCGACGGCAATCACTAACACGGCGCACCATCCTATGTATTTTTCGGCTTTCTCGCCAAGTTTTATCATTGCCGAAGCCACCAGAACCAATGGCACGACGGCGGCAGAAAGCCACAGATAATACGGAGTTGCAAAGCGAGGACGGTAATAGTGAAGTCCAAACATCAGCCAGTCCGACTGATAACTACAGAAATGCTGCGCCACAAACGGGCACGCAACAGCAACAGCCACGGCTACCATCATCAAAATCAGCCACTTCACAAGATTCATCTTTCTGTGCAGAAACTCATCGGCAAGGACTATCGGCACAAAAACGACACTTATGTTTCCGAGCATGAAGAAGAGCAACGGAACAAGTGCAATAAAAAGCAGCCGGCGAAGAATATCCCCCTCAACAGAAACGACAATTCTTGCTGCAAGAAGAAGCAGAATTTCGGAAACGGCGAGCGGCAGAAGCACGTCTTCGTCGAGATACAAAACCATCAGAATTGCCGCTGGAATGAACGAGAGCGAATAGTTTAGCAGACTGCGACGGCGCAGCAACGAGGCCGAAAGAATCTGCACGGCAAGCAGAAGAGCCGCCATTATCGCCGCTCCGCAAGCCGGCATGAAGAAGAACTGCGTAAGAAATCTGCCAACATAAGCCGACAGTCCGCCGGGCAGCAAGATTAACTGCCGCGCAAAATCGGCGGTACACAGAAAAATCTGATACTGTTCCTGAAATATCAAGTGATAAGGATATTTCAGCCAAAAGAACAGAAAAACAGCCGCGGCAAACGCAGCCGACAGCACCGCATCAACGCACGGAATCCACTTTGGGTCTTTAATGTTTATCATTGTACTATAAAAGCTTTAAGTTACTGAACTTTCCCGACTCTCCTGACTCTGAATTTCAGATAGAACCAGTACGTCTTTCCAAAACGTGGTTCGAGAGCCTGCTTGTTACCGTTTGTCTCGGCAAACGCCTTGTTGAAGTCAGAAAATTCGCGCATCGTCTCCTGCATCACAGGATACTGCTGAATCTGACTTGCCAACTGCTCGTCGCCATGCTGCTTTGCCGATGCGTAGACAATGAGGAGAGCCTCTTGATATATTCGCGGCAGATTGCCCGAATAGACTTTCCGTCCGTACGCCTGAAGGTCATTACAGAATGGCTGAAGCGCACCCGTCAGAAGGTCGTAGCACAGCAGATAGTCTATCGCCATTCGGTTTGGCAACCTGTTCTGTGCCATGTTTTCAAAACATCCGCGGATATCGTTTGTTGTTACAATCGTATCGTTTTCAGGCAGAATCATCTGCGTTTTTTTTGCCACGGAATGTGCTGCCCACCGATAGCAAATCATCTTGTCCAACATCCGTCTGTACTTATTTTCTACTTCCTTCTCGCCAGTCAGACGGTTTATCTCGGCAAGTTTGCGAACCATCTTGGCATTTCTACTTTCGGGCGAGAAGATTAGACCGAGCATGGCACAATGTTCGGCAACCGTGGTATGCCCCATCGCCAGCCATAGGTCGCATCCGCAGCCCATAAGTTGATAGTTGGTATTGTTTGACATCTCCACCGCCAATCCCTTTGCCGAGCAATAAGGGCTATTAAGCAGATTATCGGGCAGGGCATTCTGCATGGCATTGCCGAGATTGTAGTAATATGCAAAATATCTGTCCGGACCGTATTTCTTCTGAAAAGCCAGCGCATCGGTCGCGCTCTTTCTGTAATTTCCGAAATAATAACTGTTTATAACCGAATAGAGGTCTTCTTCGTACCAGTTTGGAAGGCAGAACCATTTTCCAGAAGCATAGGTGTATGCCTTTTCTTCGTCAAACTGATAGTGTCCCGCCATCAGCCACGGGAATCCGGCGGCAAGAACTACAGCTATCGGCTGAGCCCAAAGACGGTATCGCACGGAATGAACGAGAATAAGCACTCCAAGAAGCAGAAATCCGTAGCCGAGCATCCAATATGAAATAACCATCAGAAGCAGTCCGATGAAGGCATGAAAATAGCGGCTGCAACTACCGTAGACATAAAACTGAAACATTGCCGCACCGCCAGCCAGCGACACGGTAGATGCCAGCGGATAGAACGTGTCGATGTTTCTGAGCCCTTCGTAAACAACGGCAAGCAAGGCAACAGCAAACGCCACCCACCGCGGAAGCGACACCTTCAGTCCGCCATAGAGTGCCAGCAGAAGCAGAGCCAGCAGAATAGTTATTACCGTCGCGCCTCCACCTACATAATACAGAAACTGAGTAACGAAATCGCCGGCAAGGCAAGCAAACCACCCCGGCTTTGTGAAGTAGTGCCTGATGTACTCATTATCGAGCAGAAACATCATGTTCTGTTCGCGTACATACAAATGGTTAGGATATAGTATAAAGAAAAAAGCAAAGATACCGCCCAACACCAAAAGGCTTACGACGCACATTATTGCCCTTCTCCATTGTATCGATTTGTTTAACATAGTTGCAAAAATAACACTTTTATTGTTATCTTTGCAATCTGAATTATTAAAATATGTTCAAACACTTACTTTACCCACTTGCAGCGTTTATTTTATGTGCCTGTAATGGCGCACCGGGCAACTACACCGCTACTAACACCGCAGCGCCAATGTTTCCCGACTATACCGACATAACTCTCCCCTACAATATTGCTCCGCTCAACTTCATGCTTCGCGGCGGATATTCCGAAATATACGCCAAGGCAAAATGCGATGCCGACGAGATTGAGGCAAGCGGAAGCACAGAACTGATATGGGACGAGGGCGATTGGCACGACTTTCTTCAACGAAACAAGGGAAAGAATGCCCAACTTAATGTCTACGGAAAGAAAGACGGCAAATGGCTTCTGTTCAAGTCGTCTACTTGGACTATAGTCAACGAGCCTATCGACTCTTACATCAGTTACCGTCTGATAGAGCCGGGCTACGAGGTGTGGAACCACATTCAGATTTGCGAGCGAAACATCGAGTCGTTCGATGAGCGCGTACTCATAGACAACCGCGATGTTGACAACAGTTGCATGAACTGCCACACCTACGGCAAGAAGAGCGGAAACCTGTCGTTCTTCCACCTGCGCGGAAAAAACGGCGGAACAATCATCAACAACGACGGCAAACTGAAAAAACTCTTACTGAAGGACGAACTGAACGATCCGTGCATCTACGGCGACTTTCATCCTTCGGGCAGATTCATTGTCTACACAACAAATACCATCATCCCTGCCCTGCACACCAAAGGAGCAGAAAGACTCGAGGTCTACGATGCCTCATCAAACTTAGTGGTGGTAGACACAAAAGACAACCGTATAGTAACAAACAAGGCGTTGAGCGACTCAATCACGTTCATGTCGTTCCCTACCTTCACGCCCGACGGCAGAAAGATTCTGTTCTGCGGCGCGCGAAAGGGCGAGGCTGCCGACCTTCCATTCCTGAAATACAGCCTTTGCTGCGTCTCGTTCGACCAAGTTACGGGAATGCCGGGCGATGTTGTAGATACGCTCTACAACGCCAAGGAAAACGGTCATTCTGTTTCGTTTCCAAAGTGCTCGCCCGACGGCAAATACATTCTTTACACCATCTCGGACTGCGGAACATTCCCTATCTGGCACAAAGAGGCTGACTTGCAGATGATGGCGATAGCATCGAAAAAAGTCAACAATCTAAGCGAGACAAATTCGTCTAATTCTGATACTTATCACTCATGGTCTACCAACGCACACTGGTTTGTCTTTGCCAGCAAGCGCGACGACGGAATGTACGGCAAGCCTTACTTTGCATATGTTGACGACAAAGGAAATGTAAGCAAGGCATTCTGCCTGCCGCAGAAGCATCCAACGTTCTACGACAACACATTTAAGAGTTTCAACATTCCTGAGCTAAGCAATACGCCAGCAAACTTCAATGCCGACGACATAAAGAATGTCTATTTCAATACGCAGGCGCAAAAGGCCGATGTGCTCTCAATAACCGAGGAGGATTCAACGAGAACAATTGACAATTGACAGTTGACAATGAATAATTCACAATTCATAATTCATAATTCAAAATTGCTTTCATAATTAGAGAAAGTTGAAAATTGAAAGTTTAAAGATTATGTCAAGGTAGATTCAACATAGCTTCTGAGTTCGGAGAAGCTATGGGGAAGATACGAAGAAACAAGCCGATAGTAAGTGGGAAGCAAGCCTGTACTACGGGGTAGATACGGGGTAGCAAGCCGCAAGGTACGTCCAAGATACGTTCAAGGTACGTTCAAGGTACGTTGTAGCTACGGGGTAGGAACGGAGTAGCTACGGGGAAGGTTCGGGGAAGGTTCGGACAATTCTAAGTTAAAATTTGAGAATTGAAAGCTGAAAATTTAAAAATGAAGGTGGATTTTTTTGAATTAGGGTCTATATGGAATTTAAAATGAGGGGGTGAAAGCTGAAAAATCTTTTTAATTGAAACGAAGAAATAGATTACAAACGAAGAGCACTTGCACACTTTCCGAACTCGCAAGCATCATTATAAATCCGAACAAGCATAAAAAAATCAAGCTATAAATATTTCATAACAAAAAAAGCAGCTCTGCCATATTGCTGGCGGAACTGCTCGAAAATATTATTGTTTGTACATCATTTAGGCATTGTAAAATGCTTGAGGATTCCCATGCTTGTCCTCGTTCTTTACAGACGGACTGATTGTCCAGTTGTCGTCGTCGGAACTTTCGAGGATTGAGCAACGCTCTATCACCTCTTTTACCGCCATTTCTGGCTTAACATACATTTGTTTCATAATCCGATTTTTAGTATTAAACATATTGACTAAAACAAACTATGCAACAGCAATTATAATGCCGCTGCATAGTTCTATATTTTTACTTACGCTTGAAACACCAAATGTTAGATGGAGCCCACTGGTTTACAGTTGGACCAGAACGCAGACCATCATTCGTATGTGTCAATCTAAACTCCTCACCATCAAGAATAGAAATACCATAATCTCGAATATTTGCAGGAGCCTGATAACCAAAATGGTGCAAATAGAATGCTAATGGGAATGAAACGCCACCTTTGTATGTCCAAATACCATTGTCAAGTTCTACTTTTGTATCGTAATAGTGCTTTGTGAAATCTATTTCAAACTCACCATAGTTTATATAGTAGTCATCCATACGAGCACCATTTCTAATCAAATACTCAGAATACCATGTAGCCATCGGAATATTTTTATTACCACCAGTACCTCTTTCATTTTCAAGGTATGTGCCTAAATTTGCATAATCTTTATCAAGTTCGTTCTGAACAAGTTTGCTTGTGCTGCATGAAGTTACACCAGAATAGCCATTCCAATAATCTCCCAAAGACTCTACGCAGCAATATTCAAAATTATGCTCTGCATTTGGAAGAAATGGACATCTACAGAAGTTCTGTTGAAAATCATTTATGCTAACCCCAGGCAAAGCCAAGTCCGTTGAATTGCTGTTTGAAATCAAAGGAGCAGAACTCTTACTTTTTATATTTTCATAAAATTCTCCCCAAGCATTCAGCCAATCTTTACGAGGCCACAAACTCTGCGCAGAAGCAATGGCATGAGTGTTTCTTGCAAACCATTCCTGATTGTGTGGATCACCTACATTAGAAAGGATTGCATGAATTGGCTGGTTTGGGCGTGGAGTAATTGCGTCATCGCCCTCATACTGATACCCAAACACAGGATAGCTTGTATATCGTGTGATAGAACCTTTTATTACATTTCCGTCCTTGTAAGTTTTAATGTACATACCATCGAAAGAGGTATCATAACAAGCCAAGTTATTCAAATTATATTTAAACAAGGATACAGTTGACTGTCTTACCTCATTTCTATCAGGTGAACCTCCAGAGAAATAGTTTGGATAAATCTTCCCCAAACCAGACAAGCCCTGATAAGCCCAAGATTTATCATCCGGATTGTAAACAGGGTTGATAAAGAACTCACCGTTAAGCAGGAACTCCTTGCTTTCTACAGGACGAGTAAAGTCGGCACTCGAGCATTTACCAGCCTCCAAATTAAAGCCTGTTGCCTTTGTAATCTCAATAGGATAAGCAAACGACTTAACAATTGGTGTTTCATCATCAACATTTACCATTGAGACAACACATTGCAAGTGCTGTCCCTGTGGAATGTTTGTTGGAGGAACTGCAAAGTAAACATAGAAAGTCTCATCGGTTGTAGAAAGGTCTACATCCCAATAATCCTTTGTAATTTTACCATTCTTATCCTTCTCGTTTAGAGCCACAGTCATGTAAGATGTCTGGTGACCAGTATTCTCTACTCCAGTACTTGTTACAACAGCATAAGGCTGGAATGCAATATCCTTTAACTCGCCACCGTCTTTTGGAGCGAGGTCAACATATACCAAAGAATCGAAATAGCACTTCTCTGTAATAAGCGAAACCTTGTAAGGCTTCCAGCCCTTACCAGCAGGCTTGCCACTTGAATCCTTCAGCTTGAACTTAGCCAAGATATAAGACGAAAGCGAGTTTAGTCTCATGCTTGGAAGGTTCTTACCCATATCCTCGTAATAATATGCAGATCCGTAGCGAAAATCTACAGAACGTCCATTTCTTGTCTTAAATTCAGGTATTGCGTTTGCACCCTGTACCTGATTGCGGAAACTGCAATAAATACGGCTTGCTGTGTTTGTCTTCTCTTCAGAAGCCTCAACAGTTGTACCATTCTTAACCTCAGTAACCAGCTGTCCGTTAACAACTTTAGGAACAACGATGTTAGACTCGGCAGTATAGAAAGCGTAGATGCGGTCGCCATCCTTAGGAGCGTTACCAGTACACTTAAATGAGCCAGAGAACTCGCCCTGCTTTGAGTTTGCACCACCCGTAAGGTCGAACAATGCACCAATATTCCCTCCACCAACAAATACAGAAAGCTGGTCGTTTTCAGCCCAGTTTACGACAATTTTTGATGGATTTTCACTATTTGCATCGTAGACAAAACGAGTTTCAGGTTCTGTTATATTTATTTTGTATACACCTTCAGCATCAGTTTGGTTACCGGCGGGCAACACGTCATCAGTACATGAAATTACGGCTGAGAGTACCACCCCCAACCCTAATACTTTTAAATACCTATTCATAATACCTGGTTTTATTAAAGATTCATTAAAATACGACATAAAAATAGTGATAACTATGGTGTTACTGGTAACCTTCATCAGGAGTTGTCATGGTAGTGATATTCTCGTTTCTTCTTTTCTTGGCGAGATGATCACCTTCATCGATATCTTCCATACTTACATTAAGAAAATAAGCATCAGTAATTAGAGCAACCTCGGCAGACACGGGTTTAACATATCTGTTGCGAGTTTCCTTACCTGATGCACCAGCAAGTTGCGACACATTTGAATTTACGAAGTTTTTCCCCATCATTCTTGTTTATTAACAGAATATACTTATTATAAAGAATTCTCACGCCCCCTTTTAATTTTGCTTGTTTTAGGGGCGCATTTCCAGTGTTTCCAGTGACTTGTCAAGGCACACTACACGGTATTAACCATGATTTTATGCCATTCGGCTGCAAAATAACAAAAAAAATAAATACGCTACAAAACATTTATTCTAAAAAAATGCTAAAAAAACAAAATATCATAACTTTAAAACAAAAATCAAACTAAAAAATGCCAAAATTTTTCGGATTGGAAACACCATTTCAGACAGTTTTTTATACAAATCGCACATCTTGCCGCTACGACAAGATATTTCGCAAGCGGACAAACAAAAAAAACGGCTGGAAATGAAATAGTTCACTATCCAGCCGAGTTTTTTTGTTAATCAAATATATCCAAAAGTTCTTTTAGTTGTTTTCTGGACGAAGTTTGCGAACTGTAACGGCAGTCTGCCACATCTCGCTCTCGCGAAGTGCCTTCAACTCCTTCTCCAAGCCCTCACGATAGTCAGGCTTTGAGTTAGCGTCGATTGAGATCTGTGCCTCGTTACCAGACTTAACAGACTCGTAAAGTTTCTGAACTACAGGCTTGCAAGCATCGTGGAATGGGCCCATCCAGTCGAGAGCACCACGCTGTGCAGTTGTTGAGCAGTTTGCGTACATCCAGTCCATACCGTTCTTTGCGAACAATGGCATAAGCGACTGAGTAAGCTCCTCAACAGTCTCGTTGAATGCCTCAGATGGAGTGTGACCGTTCTCGCGAAGTACCTCGTACTGAGCAAGAAGCAAGCCCTGAATAGCACCCATCAAAGAACCACGCTCACCAGTAAGGTCTGAAGTAGCCTCGCGCTGGAATGTAGTCTCGAACAAGTAACCAGAACCGATACCGATACCAAGAGCCAAAGTACGGTCGAGTGCCTTGCCTGTAGCATCATTATATACAGCGTATGAAGAGTTCAAGCCACGACCCTCAAGGAACATAGTACGGAGTGATGTACCAGAACCCTTAGGCGCAACCATGATAACGTCGATATCTTTAGCAGGAACAACGCCTGTGCGGTCGTTCCAAGTAATAGCAAAACCATGAGAGAAGTAAAGAGCCTTGCCAGGAGTAAGGTACTTCTTGAGTGTAGGCCATACTGACATTACAGCAGCATCAGAAAGCAAGCACATTACGATAGAAGCCTTCTCTGCAGCCTCCTCGATACCAAACAATGTCTCACCCGGAACCCAGCCATCAGCAACTGCCTTCTCGAAAGTCTTGCCCGGACGCTGACCAACGATTACGTTGAAGCCGTTGTCGCGCAAGTTCAAAGACTGGCCCGGACCCTGAACTCCATAGCCAATAACTGCGATTGTCTCGTCTTTAAGTATTTCACGAGCCTTCTCCAAAGGAAACTCTTCGCGGGTCATTACGTTCTCAATAACACCGCCAAAATTCATCTGTGCCATTTTATATTATATGTTTTTTGTGCGCCTTTTATAGCGCGTTATTATTAGTTTACGTTTTTCGCTTGCAAATTTACACTTTTTTGCTCTATTCCGTGCAAATTTATCACTTTTTTTATGCAAAAACTTTAAATTAGTTGAATAAAGCCTCTGCACACGGTTTCAAAAGTGCCATTTTCAGCTTCTTTGCGCACATCTATCAGATATTCAAGTTCTGAATTTTTATGCAGAAAGAAGTGAAGCACATCGCCGATATACGATTCGGCAACGTAGGCAATCTCGAAACGCTTTATGAAATGCTCCTTGAAAAGTTGGAACGGAAGCAGGTTTATCATGTGCTCCATGTACTTTACGCTGTTTACATGACCGTTCACGTCGATGTCGCTGTAACAACTGCGGTAAGTGAACACGGGCTCGGCATCTGTCACCTTCACTCTGCCGGGAGGGTCGATGGGACACTCCTTCTCGGGTACAACATAATTAACAATGCTTCCGCCGTGCAGAACGAGCAGGTCTTCGGGCTTTCGTGTGTCGAGCGATATCATCGCCCAGATGCTCTTGGCATAGCCATACACCTTTCCGCCGTCGCCCTTGATGGCGAAGTTACGGTTGGTAAAGAACCTGAACACCTTTTCAATCCACGTTTCTATCGAGTAGTGTTCGTACTGGCTGGGCATCTCGTTCATCTCGATTACGAAACGGGAGAGCACCCATGTGTACTTGCTCTGGTTAAGCGTAGCAATGCCGAAGCCGCGGTCGTTGGCATGGAAACCAGCTGTGTTGAGCAGGTTGTTGCCAAGCACGCTCATGAACAGTTTGCCGTTGAAGTCGACCTGAAAGGGTTCGGCAACGTATGGTGTACTACTTACGTTATCCATCTTTCTTTCTTTTTTTATTTAGAAGCCATATATTTCTGTTCGCGTTCAGAAAGATATTCGGTAAGGTGCTCTATGCAACTCTTTGTGATGGCAATTCTGCCCGAGCGCACGTACTGGAGCACGCATCCGCAGTCTCTCAGAGAATGATAGAGCGACTCGATATCTTCGGTAAGACCGTTCTTTGTGATGATGCTGTACGTTGGATTAACCTCTACAATGTTGGCATCGTGGATGCGGATGTATCGGCTAACCTGCGGATTCTCGAGCATCACGGGAGTAGAAATCTTTATCAGTCCGCACTCTTCGATGAAAATCTCGTCGTCGGTGAAATAGTTTGCCTGAAGAACATCAATTTTCTTTTCAATCTGACGCGTAATCTTGTCAACCGTCTCCTTGTCGCTGTAGCATGTGATGGTGTACTTGTGTACGCCCTTTATGCTCGAAGCCGAAACGTTAAGGCTCTCGATGTTTACCTGTCGGCGAGTGAACACGGCTGTAATCTGGTTCAGCAGTCCGGCAAGGTTCTCCGAGAAGACAAGAATTGTATATAATGTTCTGTTGTTCTGTTCCATCTTTCTGTTATTTAAATTCCATCGTCATATCATCGACATCGTGTCCCGGCTCGCACATTGGCAGCACGTTTCCTTCTTCCTCTACAGCCACCTGAAGCAGGTAAGGGCCTTTGGTTGCCATCATCTTCTTCACGGCATCCTTCAAGTCCTTGCGGTCTACAACGGTCTGGCAAGGTATGTTGTATGCGCTTGCAATCTTCTCGAAGTCGGGATTTGTCATCGGCGTGAACGAGTAGCGGCGGTTGAAGAACATTGCCTGCCACTGGCGCACGTTGCCAAGATAGTTGTTGTTAAGAAGAATTATCTTGACTGGTGCCTGCTGCTCCATTATAGTGCCGAACTCCTGAATGGTCATCTGCATACCGCCGTCGCCAAGGAAGAGGCATACATCGCGCTCTGGTGCACCGAATGTTGCGCCGATGGCAGCAGGAATTCCAAATCCCATCGTTCCCATTCCGCCCGATGTTACGATGCTTCGCTTCTGCGTGAACTTGAAGTAGCGGGCAGCCATCATCTGGTTCTGGCCAACGTCGGTAACGAGGATTGCCTTGTTGCCTGTCTCCTCGGTAACGCAGTTTACGACCTCGCCCATCTTTATCGGTCCTTCGGTTGGATAAACTTCCTTGTCGATGACCATCTTCTGCTCTTTCTCCTTGAACGGAGCGAAGCTGTCAATCCATTCGCGATGCGATTTCTTGCTAACAATCTCGGTAACGGCTGCAAGAGTCTCCTTGCAATCGCCAAGAACAGCCAAATCGACCTTCACGTTCTTGTTTATTTCCGAAGGGTCTATATCGAAATGAATCTTCTTAGCCTGAGTTGCGTAAGTGCTGAGTTTTCCGGTGATACGGTCGTCGAAACGCATTCCGACGGCAATCAACAGGTCGCACTCCTGAGTCTTTACGTTAGATGCCAGACTTCCGTGCATACCAAGCATACCCATGTTGAGCGGATGGTCTGATGCCAGCGCGCTCAAGCCGAGCAGAGTACAGCCGGCAGGTGCATCAATCTTCTCAAGGAAGTCGACAAGTTCCTTCTGCGCTCCGCCAAGTTCTACGCCCTGACCAACCAGCACGAGCGGACGGCGTGAGGCGTTAATCATGTCGGCAGCCACCTGAACGGCATCGTTATCCATCTCAGGAACAGGAACATAACTGCGGATAAAGTCGATGTGCTGAGGTTCGTACTCGCAAGTGCCCACCTGTGCATTCTTGGCAAAGTCGAGTACCACAGGACCCGGGCGACCGCTCTTTGCGATGTAGAATGCGCGGCTCACAGCCCACGCCACATCCTCGGGACGGCGAATCTGATAAGCCCACTTTGTGATTGGCTGAGTAACGCCGACGAGGTCGACCTCCTGAAAGGCATCAGAGCCAAGGAAGGCTGCGCCCACCTGACCGGCAATTACAACGAGCGGAGTGCTGTCCATCATTGCATCAGCAATACCCGTAATGGTGTTTGTTACGCCCGGACCGCTGGTAACAATGCAGCAGCCCACCTTTCCGCTTACTCGCGCATAGCCCTGAGCGGCATGTGCGGCAGCCTGTTCGTGACGAACCAGAATATGGTTCAACTTCTTTTTATGGTCGTATAGTGCATCAAATGAAGGCATAATTGCACCGCCCGGATATCCGAAGAGAACATCAACGCCTTCGTTCTCGAGCGAGCGCATAAGAGCCTCAGCACCTGTTATTGGATCTTTCATAATCAGTCTTCTGGAATAATTCTAACACCACCCTTGTCGGCAGAACTTACCATCGAAGCGTATGCCTTGAGCGATTTTGGAACAATACGTTTTCTTGTCATCGGACGCTGTGGACGGGCTGCAAGTTCCTCGTCAGTCAGTTTCACGTTTATTGAGCGTGAAGGTATGTCGATAACGATGATGTCGCCGTCTACAATCTTGCCCACGTTGCCGCCAGATGCAGCCTCTGGAGATATATGTCCGATGCTCAAACCTGATGTACCGCCCGAGAAGCGTCCGTCGGTAATAAGCGCGCACTCCTTGCCGAGATGGCGGCTCTTGATGTAGGATGTAGGATAAAGCATCTCCTGCATACCCGGACCGCCCTTAGGACCTTCGTGAGTGATTACCACCACATCGCCGCTAACTACCTTTCCGCCAAGGATTCCCTCGCAGGCATCCTCCTGAGAGTCGAACACCTTTGCCGGACCTTCGAAGTGCCAGATGCTCTCGTCAACACCGGCAGTCTTTACTATACAGCCGTCCTGAGCGATGTTTCCGAACAGAACAGCCAGACCGCCGTCCTTTGAGTAAGCATGCTCAACATCGCGGATACATCCGTTTGCGCGGTCGGTATCGAACGATGTCCACTTGCTGCTCTGCGAACCCATCTTTGTGCTGAACTTTCCGCCCGGAGCAGACTCGTAGATGCGCTGTGCCTCTGGGTCGATAGTAGCACCTGTAAGGCTGTACTTAGCGATGTCCTCGCCAAGGGTTGCGCCGTTTACGCGCTTGAGCGATGTGTTGAGCAAGCCAGCCTTGTTAAGCTCGCCAAGGATTCCGAGGATACCGCCGGCGCGGTTGCACTCCTGAATAGAATATTTCTGTGTGTTTGGCGCAAGCTTGCAGAGGAACGGAACCTTACGGCTAAGGTTGTCAATATCCTGCATCTTGAAGTCTACGCCAGCCTCGTTTGCAATTGCAAGAAGGTGAAGCACGGTGTTGCTCGAACCGCCCATGGCAATGTCGAGCGTCATGGCGTTGAGGAATGCCTCGCGAGTGGCTATGCTCTTTGGCAGAACGCTCTCGTCGCCTTCCTCGTAATATTTGTATGCGTTCTTTACTATAAGTGCAGCTGCATCTTTGAACAGTTGTATGCGGTTTGTGTGTGTTGCTAGAATTGTTCCGTTGCCCGGAAGAGCCAAGCCGATAGCCTCGTTGAGCGAGTTCATAGAGTTGGCGGTGAACATACCTGAGCATGAACCGCAACCCGGACAAGCGTGCTCCTCAATCTGGTCGAGTTCGTCCTGAGAAACTGTCTCGTCAGCACCCTTAATCATTGCAGATATAAGGTCGATGTTCTCGCCCTTCCACTTTCCAGCCTCCATAGGACCGCCAGAAACGAAAACTGTTGGGATATTTAGACGCATAGAGGCCATGAGCATTCCCGGAGTAATCTTGTCGCAGTTAGAGATGCAAATCATGGCATCTGCCTTGTGCGCATTCACCATGTACTCAACAGAGTCGGCGATGATGTCGCGCGAAGGAAGCGAATAGAGCATTCCGTCGTGTCCCATCGCAATACCGTCGTCTATGGCGATAGTGTTGAATTCAGCAGCATAACAGCCCAGTTTCTCAATCTCAGCCTTCACCAGCTGTCCCACCTCGTGCAGGTGTGTGTGTCCCGGAACAAACTGTGTGAATGAATTGACAATAGCAATAATTGGCTTACCAAACTGCTCTCTCTTCATACCGTTGGCAACCCACAGAGCGCGGGCTCCTGCCATGCGGCGACCTTCTGTGCTGAATGCACTTCGTAACTGGTGTTTCATCTTATATCTTATTTATTAGTTTAGCATATATAAAGCAGAAGCCCTTCTCGTGAAAGAAAGGCTTCTGTATATCTTGCAATCATACTACATATGGTCACGCCTTTCTCACGCCATAGGGTTTCCCACGACGACCACGAGGCGAATCACCACGCTATGATTATATTTAGTTACTTTTAACATTAAAAAACTTACAGTCTTTAATCAATCGAGCGCAAAAATAAACAATCTTCTTTACATAAACAAATTTTATTGATAAAAAATAATGTTTAAGAGCCTATGCCGATACTTTATTTTGATTTTCGGCTGATGCTGCTTGAAAAGTGTTACTGAAGAGCCCTGCGTTTTTTCTTCCAGATGCTTGATTGCCGAGTTTTTATTGACAGCTGTAAAGAATGAATCTCCCAGTCATGACATTCTATAAAAGATTACTATTTTAATTTCCACATTTGCAGAACTTAATCAGCGGCGTTTTATATTAAGTTCTGAATAAAAAAACTATATTCATATATCATGAAATGATTATTCTGAATGACGCTGAAAGCGTCACCTATCAGTAACCGCAGCATCCGTAGGATCTGCGAACAGAAATGATATGGATATTTTCGACCCTGAAAGCGGTCGCCCATTGCGACAGATGGGGCACTCTTTCAGAGTGCTTATTGTTGATGGCTATTATTCCGCAGGTCGTGCCGACCTACGGTTACTAAGCGGAGACGCTTTCAGCGTCTATAATGAGTATAATACACAGATAGTCAGATCTATTATATTTTACAGAAGCAACAATACCATGCGTTGCATAAGTAAGGAATGTATAAATTATCCCGAATTCGCGTATTTTATACGAAATCCCCCAAAACAGTAAAACGTCTGATTTTCAACATAAGTTACATTTTTACGTCCTTAAAAGTGTAGAGGTTTAACACTTTTTCGTCCTTAAAAGTGTAAAAGATGCGAAAAATATTACTATTTTTGCAGAAAATATCTGGCTTATGAAAAGACTTGCAATAAAAGATTTATACAAGTGGAAGGAAAACAAGAGGCACAAGCCACTCATTATTAAAGGTGCGAGGCAGGTTGGCAAAACTTGGCTTATCAAGGAGTTTGCCAAAGAAGCATACGAGAAATCCGTCTACATCAACTTCGAAGAAGACGAAATGCTTCAGAATGTTTTTCTGAAGGACTTCGACACTAAACGCATAATTACAACCATAAGTCTTGCAAAAGATATAGACATAGATTCCGAAACTCTGCTTATCTTCGACGAGATTCAGGCTGCGCCGCGCGGAATAACATCGCTAAAATACTTCTGCGAGAATGCTCCGGAATACGACATTATCTGTGCTGGGGCGCTGCTAGGAATAGCCATGCATAACAACGACTCGTTTCCTGTTGGCAAAGTTAATTTCATCGATGTGTCGCCAATGAATTTCGAAGAGTTTCTTCTCGCTGTGGCTGGCAAGAAATACGTAGACCTTATCAAGTCGGGCGACTGGGAACTTATACACACCATAAAAGACAAACTTATTTCATGGCTGAAGACATATTACGTTGTCGGCGGAATGCCAGAAGTTGTTGACACTTATTGCAAGACTAACGATTTTTCTGACGTTAGAACCGTGCAAGACGACATTCTTGAAACATACAGCAACGATTTTTCGAAGCATGCACCAATCAACGAAGTGCCACGAATAAGAATGGTATGGAACTCTATTCTTGGTCAGCTTGCAAAGGAGAACCGCAAATTTTTGTATGGTATGTTAAAGGACGGAGGACGGGCAAAGGAATTTGAACTGGCTATAGAATGGCTGATAGATGCAGGTCTTGTGAGCAAGGTAAACCGAACAAAAAGCGGAGAATTTCCACTGAATGCTTACGAAGATTTCAGCGCGTTCAAACTCTACATGCTCGACATCGGTTTAATGTGCGCCATGAGCAAAATTTCGGCAAACGTTATAATAAACGGAAATGAACTGTTCTCGACATTTAAAGGAGCACTCACCGAACAATACGTTTACCAGCAATTAAAGCCGAGCGCCGACAGCATTTTCTATTGGTCTGCAGAAAACTCGCGTGGCGAACTGGATTTCATAATGCAGAGCGACAACAAAATCCTGCCGATAGAAGTAAAAGCAGAGGAAAATCTGAAAGCCAAAAGTCTTAAATTCTTTGTAGATAAATTCAAAGGGTTGCACGGAATCCGCATATCGATGGCTGACTACCGCCGTCAAGACTGGCTCACAAACATTCCTCTCTATACTTTAAGTATGCACAACATTTCCGAGGAATGACATTTCAGTTCGTTGCCATCTTAGCCGAAATGCTGCAAAAAAACATTGAGCGGAAAAAGAAGGATTGACTCCTCGTTTTTTCCGCTCTATACTTAATTATTATAATACGAACTCTGCGGTGATGCCCCACTTTGTCATAGTATGCAAATCGGCATACAGGTCGGCGTGCATTCTGACGAAATGCTTGCCTACCGCCATCTGCGCACCACCGCCAAGATAAGCACCAGTAAACCATGTACTTCCCATAGCGTAGCAATTATACATCCAAGAGCCTTCGTAGGCTGTTTCCTTTTCTCCGAAATCAACAACGCATATTCCACCGCTACGAACAAACGGGAGAATCTTTCCTTTACCAAACGGCTTAACCAAGCCTAAAGAAAGAGTCATTCTGCCCTTACTTTCGTATTTTGTATCAAAATGTCTCTTCCCATTAAAAGTTATGCCGTTACGTTCAAAGCTACTTTTGGGAGAATATGCCAGACACAACTCCATGCTACCGTCCTTCACAATTCGCTCGATACCAAACTCAGCTCCTATACCAATCTCGAATGTAGAACCAGAATAGCTGACACCTTGCCATTCCTGAGAATGAGTTTCAGCATACCAATCCAAAAGTTCCGGTTTTTCTCTTGAATAGTATGCAAACCCCGTAAATGCCTTTAAATGAAACTTTGACTTGTCGGATTTTTCATCGTACTCGTACACCATACAATTACTGCCATCGGTACATACATCATTGTGATAGTCACGTACCACATTTACAAGTCCCTTTCTTGACAAGTTCTTTTTCAGCAAGTTTTTCTGGTTCATGTCTTCGATAGCTGTCTTCGAATCTTTTAGCAGGTATCTCACCTTTCCGTACTGTTCCTTCTTATTTCGCATATAATCCTCTTCTTCCTGAAATGTCGACAAACAAGAGGAATGCGGAATGTTGGTAAGCTTTACCATCTCGCCGTCCTCACGCTCAAAGAAGAAGTGCTCATTAGGATTGTCGGCCACGCAGTACAAATTCATCTTGCCCTTAACCATAAATTCGGCAAAGTACAGACGCGGTTTGCCGTCGACATCAAGCTTGCGCGTAACGAAATATTTGCCGTTACCGTCGAACCTGAAGCCTTCGATGTCGCCGGGCTTGTAAGTTTTACCCTCGGTTTTACCTTCTGCCCAGAACTCACATTCTCTTGAGAGCGTCTCGTTTGTACGGAAGTCTATAATACCTCTGATTGTGTCACCTGAATTTGTAATGATTATTCCCGATTTTGGATTGATCTGCGCCATCGTCATCGTGGCTGAAATAGCCAACAGCGCGAAAAGAATGATTTTTTTCATTATATAAATAACCTATGTTTAGTGTTTACCAAAAACGAAAAGAACGCCATGGCAAAATAGTAGAGCCATGGGATTCTTTCGTTCTATGCTTAGTCTGTTACAGTACGAACTCTGCGGTAATGCCCCACTTTATCGTTGTATTCCAATCACTATATAAGTTGGCATGCAGTCTGGCAAAATGCTTGCCTACCGCCATCTGCGCACCAGCTCCGAGATAAATGCCAACCCCAGACGGAACAATCTTCGGACCTGCATCCGTCTTCTTCTCGCCAATACAAATGCCAACGTCAGTAGAACCTGCACTATTATAGGGAACATACGACTTAGAGTCTGCATAAAGTAAATTCTCTTTTCCGGAATTTACGGTAGGCTCAAACATTACACCACCACGAACAAGCGGAAGAATCTTGCCTTTACCATAAGGCTTGACTAAACCTAAAGAAAGAGCCATTCTGGCATCACTTTCGTATTTTGCGTCATAATGCCTTTTCCCGTCAAAAGCTACGTCTTTACGTTCAAAACTGCACTTTGGAGAATATGCCAGACACAACTCTATGCTGCCGTTCTTCATAAATCGCTCAATACCCTTTTCTATTCCAATACCGAATTCGAATGAAGACCCTGAATAACTGACACTTTTCCAAATCTCAGCGTTTCTGTCTTGTGAAAAAATCATAAGTTCCGGCCTCACTTTAGAATAGTATGCAAAACCTGCAAATACCTTAAAACGGAACTTTGGCTTGTCGGATTTTTCATCGTACTCGTACACCATACATGTGCTACCATCGGTACATACATCATTGTGATAGTCACGTACCACATTTACAAGTCCCTTTCTTGACAAGTTTGTTTTCAGCAAGTTTTTCTGTTTTATATCTTCGATAGCCGTCTTCGAATCTTTCAGAAGGTATCTCACCTTTCCGTACTGTTCCTTCTTTATTCGCATAAAATCCTCTTCTTCCTGAAATGTCGACAAACAAGAGGAATGCGGTATGTTGGTAAGTTTTACCATCTCGCCATCCTCGCGCTCAAAGAAGAAGTACTCATTAGGATTGTCGGCCACACAGTAAAGGTTCATCATGCCCTTAACCATAAATTCGGCAAAGTACAGACGCGGTTTGCCGTCGACATCAAGCTTGCGCGTAACGAAATATTTGCCGTTACCGTCGAACCTGAAGCCTTCGATGTCACCGGGCTCGTAAGTCTTACCCTCGCTTTCACCTTCTGCCCAGAACTCACATTCTCTTGAGAGCGTCTCGTTTGTACGGAAGTCGATAATACCTCTGATTGTGTCGCCTGAATTTGTAATGATTATTCCCGATTTGGGATTGATCTGCGCCATCGCCATTGTGGCTGAAACAGCCAACAGCGCGAAAAGAATGATTTTCTTCATTGTTTTTCAAAAATATCGCAGCAAGATTTTAATACTTATTTTGGGATTTACCTGATTTATAAAGATCAAATGCAACAACAGTAACTCACCTTGTCAATATTCTGCTTGTGAATGTGCTGCAAACCATAAACAATAGAAACTGAAAGGTTTGCAAAAGTACACAAATAAAACAAAATATAACAATTTTTATATGATATTTTTATTGAAAAAAACGAGAGTTCTCACTCCGCGAAGATTCATTATTATGCTATCGGTCAAAAACCTTACTAAATTCATCAACACTAATCCTTACAGGCTCAACCATAAACTCTGGGCGATTGTAACTCTTCAGCAGGAAGGTATTGTATTCGGGGTCTTCCTGCGGCATAAGGAATGCCTTTTCAACCTTTCCGTTGTTGAAGTACGAGAAATACACACGGCTGTAATTTCCGTCGTCGCGACGGCTGGCGCACATAATCCAATGTCCGTTGCTCGACCATGTAGGATAACTGTCAGAATTCTCCTTGCTGTTTAGAGCACTAAGGTCGACAAACGAAGCTGCCTCGACTGTGAGAGGCGTACCCGAAAACTTCTCCATAGGTATGCAAACGATGTCGGCATCGCGATGACGGCTATGGAAACAGCCGTACTGACCTTGTGCAAACAACAGATATCTGCCATCTGGGCTGATGCGCGGCAGGGTTACGCTCTTGTCAGATGATGCGGCATCGTAGACAAGTTCTTCATCGCCGAAGTTATGCGTTGCCACATCGAACGAACGGCGATAGAGGTTGTACTGCACCTTCGGATATGTTGTTCTTATATCCTTGTCGCGCATCTCCTCGGGAAGCGGAACGGACTTGCAGTAATAGAGATACTTACCGTCGGGCGACCATGTTGGATAAACCTCAAGAAGCTCTGGGTCGTTGCTTACAATTGTTACCGAGTCGGTCGTCACATCATAGAGAATCATATCGCTGGCAAGGTCGTAAACCTCAATCTTATTGTCGTTCGCCGTGTGGAATGCCTGTCGAGTCTGGTTAGTCGAGAAGGCAATCAGCTTAGCCGTTGGATGCCATGCCGGATAAACTCCTCCCGAGATGGTATAGTCGCGCTTCATGTTTACCCTCGAAACCTTGCCGTCGTTTACAATCACAGTTCCACCATTAGACAGGCGAACATGGAAAAGCATGTTGTCGGTCTTATAGTTCTGATAGCTGTGGCAATTTATGCACTGACCTTTTGCCCTGTCATTCATCGTAATCTCGTTGTTGAAAATCTGAGTCTCCTCGAACGTGGTGAGGTTGCGCTGGGCAATCTCCATAAAGCTCCATGCAACGTATGTCGGCTCAATAAGGCGGTACGACAGATATTCGTCTATAGGCTCTTTGGCAACACGTATTTCAAAAGGCTTGAACGACAGCCACTCGCCTTTTTTCTTGCCCCACACCTCAACCTTTATGCTCTTGCCTTTCGAAGCATCGAGCATATCGTGCCATTCATCCTCTGGAATCTGCACCTTAACGCCATCGCCGTATGTCTGCTGCTTGCCGTCGGGCATGGTGATGCGCGCTACACACTCTTCATACCCATCTTTTGGAAGCATAAAGTTGAGCGGAGCGATATTGCAAGGCACGGTAACATCGCAATAATCGGGAAAGATGTCGGGCTGACATTTGGCATCCTTAGATGCTGAAGGAACATCAGGATGACTTACACACGATGACAGGAGCAACAGAACTCCAAACAAACAATAATATATATTTTTTCTCATGATTTTCTTATGATGCTATTTCGCTATCTTTACTGTTAACGGTATTAGAATATTGCCTTCCGAAGAAGTAATAATACCAATAGGTATCTCCAAATTCTTCACGCATTTCTTCAGCAACCTTTCCAATAGTCTTTCCAGGCTTTACTTGTTTCGACAATATATCACAAAAATGCTTATAGCGATTATAAATTTCCTCTTCAACAGGAATCATCATACGCTTTTCTTCCGGGGCTCTATCAACAAACAGTATATAAGCCTCCTGCGCATGCAGAGGAAAATCCCCGCCCTCATGCATTTTTAAATAATTACGCAACGATGGCCAGAAGCATTGTGAGTTACAACGCAACATCGAATAGAACAACGCTTGTTCTGATGCGACCTTTATATCCGAATCGCGCCACAGGCTAACTGTATTAACAATGTAACTATCGCTGTTCTCAACGCCCGTAAGTTCGTCGGAATATGCCTTTTGTAAGTCTACAACATTTTTCGCGACCTTGGCAGGCTGCCAGTTTGCATAAAACGGATGATGATGCAGCAATGTAGTATAGCGTTCAACCAGTTTTTCATCTCCATTAGCCAAGGCACAACGCGAAAACATTTTTAAATAGAAAGGCGAAAAACCTTTTTGTACTGCCATTTCAAAATTCAGGCGGATGGCTTCATTCATCAAGCCATAATTATAATATACCAAAGGGGATGCAATACTCAAAAGACTGACAAAAAGCGAATCAGGATTGGTGATATCTGCACCTATATTGCCCATTTTGAATGAACGGTCGAGCAAACCGCCCTCGTTCATAAGGGCTATATTCTTCAAGAATACCATCGTAGTCGTTGGCTTCTTAGCATCAGTTGCGATATTAAGAACCTCTTTCCAGTTGTCATCTTCGGCATAGCGCACCATACGCATCTCGTCGATATAGTTCTTGTCCTTAAACATCAACGACGAAACAAAGATGATACCGGCTACAGAACACAACGCCGGTACAATCCACTTGTCGAGATACCTGCCACACAGCGAAATGAGAATAGATATGCCACCAAGCACCCAAAACGGAATGGAAGCGTGCGTACTACTGTCAGTTGGAGTTACAAAGCGAGGCAAACCAGCAAACACGACATCGTCGAATTTCAGATTTGAATAGAATAAGCGGTGCCAGATAAGGGCGGCAAAAATGAGCAAGATTATGCCCACAATCTCACGCCATGTAATTTTCTCGACAACCGCAAGACACAGAATAAAAAGCAAAGCAAACCACCCAAGCACCGGATAGACGACAAAACCAAATACATACCATATAATATGCCATTTGCGCGGAGTGCAACGTGCCGTCCACAAAAGCAACAGCGTAATGAGATAACCTACCGACTGCGAGAACCAATAGCCCCTCAGAGTTGAGATATAAACCCAATAGCCCAAATCGACAACCGATGTGAGCAGACAGGCTACAGGCAAGAGCATCATGGCAGCGGCACTTCCATTCAACCTGAATGCCTTAGAACCAACATAGAATATAAGAGCCCAGATAGCCGCCAGCACTCCTGCACCCAAGGCAGGACGATAGAAAAGTTGTGTTAGCCAGGCTCCCACATACTGAATAAGTCCAAAAGGCTTAGACAGAAGTCTATGGAAGAAAGGCGCTCCGAAGATGAACTCAGAACGGTCGTGAGCGGTATAGAATACCTCCTGATTTATAAATAATATATATGCGACAAAAGAAATGAAAGCCAACAGGCTCACACACAGAATGCCATTAGAAACTTTGCTGATATTTATCATCTTTTTTGGTATAAAAAGGCTGACTCATTTAATTGAGTCAGCCCTGAATATTTCCTATAAGGAATAATTAATACTCATAGTAACAAGCTTTGATCTTAATTCTTCCTCGTGTCATCAAGAGGTCAAGGTCTTTACCAGCACCACCATCTTTTTCAGCAGCACACTCCTTAGCCATTTCTTCGGTGATTGGAAGTTCCCAATAGCCTTTTGTTGGAGTCTCATTATCATAATAATTGGTACTCCACCAACCATTCATGACACGTATAGTAAGACCAACATCCTCTTTTTCGGTTTCCCAGATAAATTGTCCCTCTTCTGTATCGGTAATTTCAAAGACAAGTGTCTTGAGTCCAAAATAGGTCTCTTTGTTAAGATATGGGAAATACTTACCTTCATTATCGCTGAAACGTCCAGCTCCGGCGTCACCTGACTCAAGCCAGAATTCTGGCTGCTTTGCAGGATCTTCACCATAAATCCAGAACTTCTTGATTATATCAGTTTCAACCTCACACTTGATAGGGTAATCCACCTTGACTTCAGTACCATCTGCACAAAGAGCAGTAAGAGTAACGGTATAATCACCAACTCTCATTTTTCTTTTTGCATAATTTCCAAGGAACTCCTTACCACCAACATCCCATCTTGCATTGACAGGTGCTGATGTCGAACAAGTAATGACGTTTCCATTATGACCCTGACCATCATTGTCGACAGTAACAGAAGTCATTGCCTTGAGCTCGTCAACCGAGATGTGACCGCCATTGCTGATATCCTCGTGAGTTGGATCACAAGCAGTGAAAGCACATACCGTGACAGCAAACAAAAATGATAATATCTTTTTCATCTTAATTTCTTATTAATAAAGTGAAACGTATTGTGTCTTAGCATCAGCAGCATCCCAACCAGCGTTCTGCACAAGTTTACCATTCATAAGGTTAATCTGAGACTGAGGCTTAGCCAAGAAACCGTTGGTAGCAATGTAACGCTCGGTCCAAGAGCAAGTCATGTGCTTCATTTCGCGCTTGTTTGCCTTATCGCCAAGACACACAATCTTCTGACCTTCCTGACGCTGCAGAGCCTTAGGTGCGTAAGAATCTGCTGTTGGGTTCTTACCACTCCAACGGCGCATATCGTTGAAACGAAGTCCCTCGAATGCAAACTCCCAACGACGCTCGTTCTGAACAGCAGTCAAAGAGTATGGAGTTTCAGGAACTCCTGCACGCTTCTGAACCTGATTCATGTACTGAGCATCACCTGTAAGCTCGGTAAGCATCAGAAGAACATCAGCATAACGCATCAAGTAGAAGTCCTCAAAGTGGTCACCCTGCTGGCTGTTACCAAGCGAACCTGTAGTAAAGCCAGGAGCCTTAGTCCACCATGTATCGTTTTTCTTATGGTTACCATTATCATCGACACAAGCATCAAGAGTTACAGGAGCATACTTCTTAACAGAATAGCCAGATTCCTCACAATCGTCCTTAACGTATGTATATTCTGCAAGTTCATTATCGCAGTCAATCAAAGAACCAAGTTTGCGAATATCGGTATAACCTCCTGCCTTTTCAGCTGCAGTCCAATCATTCCAGATGTTTGTTGAAGGAGTTCCCTGACCCCAGCCCTCGTTGAAAGGATAAGTATGATTAACATCACCATTATTACCGTTACAACGAAGAGCCCAGAAACATGACACATAGTTAGAATACTGGCGCTGATTCTTGTAGAAGTCAGTTCCAATATTCCAGTGAGAAGCATTCATAAACTGAATCTGGAAAATCTCCTCGGTATTACCATTACCCATGCCAGGCTGGTCGAAGCAGTTCTCACGCTTCATGTCTGCAATGAAGTTATAAGCATGAGTTCCCGCAGCATTCTCGCCATTCTCACCATCGTGAGCCTCATCCCAAAGGAGACTATTAGAATACTGCCAAAGTGAACGGAAATCTTCACAAAGTTTATAGCCGCCATTTGAGACTACATCCTTAAGGTTTGCAATAACATCATCCTTAGAAAGAGATGCAACATTACAGCCCTCCTGCTCTACAAGGTTGATGGCTGGAACTGAAGCTGTTGCAAGTTCGCCTGCATTCTTATAGAAACCAGCCCAGAACATATAAGCACGGGCAATGAACGACTCGGCAGCATACTTATCGGCATGACCAGAACCATTTGCTCTCTCAGCTTTCATAAGGTTCTTTGCTGAAACGAAATCTGAAAGAATCTGAGGATAGATAACATCCTCTGCACTTACCTCCTGCTCCATCTCTGGAGTAATGGTTGTAGAAGTAACCAATGGAACGTCACCGTACAACTGTGTGAGCCAGAGAGTATAGAGACCACGCATAAAATAAGCCTCGCCGAGAAGTTGATTACGCTGTTCCTTCTGCCCTTCTGTCCAAGGCACATTGTCTATAGTTTCAATTTGGTTGTTTGCACGCGCAATACCACCATAGAGAGTTACAAACAATGATTCGAACTGATTGGCACTTGCCTCTACAAGATAATGAAGAGACTTAACCTCCTTATCCTGCAAACCACCACTACCGAAGCAGTTGTCAGACATAATCTCCCACCAGTAGTTAGGGTTATTTTGCAAACCGCCTTTATCACCGCCACCCAAGACATTCAAAATGCTATATGTAGCAGCATTCAATGCCTCAACATCCGCAGGCTTACCCGGGAAAGTAGCCTGGGTCATCTCTGTAACACGTGGATCTGTATCCAGCATGTCGTTACAAGATGTTAACAAAGTTGCTGAACCAACAATTAATGCTGATAAAATATATTTCTTCATACTTATTAGTCGAATTAGAATTTAATACTTGCACCTACCATATATGTACGAGATGGTGGGTATAGACCCAAATCGATACCAGATGCCCAACTGTCAGTACCACCAGATGAACCAACCTCTGGGTCAAGACCAGTGTAACCAGTGAATGTGCAGAGGTTCTGAGCCTGAACATATAGACGAAGCTGCTGGAATGGGCAAGACTTCCAGATATGCTTGAAGTCGTAACCAAGAGTTACAGCCTTAATCTTGAAGTAGTCTGCATCCTCCATATAACGGGTAGACACATAAAGTGTGTTTGGATGACCTGTTCCTGAAAGGCGTGGTACACTATTTGATGTACCCTCACCATGCCAACGGTTCAAGATTGTGGTATCGTAGTTGTGATATGGGGTATCACAATAAGAACGATATGAACGCATAACCTGCATACCAAATGCACCTGCACCGTTTATTGCAAAGTCAAAGCCCTTCCATGAGCAACCGAGGTTGATACCAAGAGTTACATCAGGATTAGGATTACCAATCTCGTGGCGGTCGCAAGTCGCACCTTCAGCATTTGTAATCACGCCATCACCATTCCAGTCATCCCAAATACAGTCACCCGGCTGTGCATTGTCGAGAACAGCCTTACCAGCCTGACGTGCAGCTTCGATCTGCTCCTGATTCTGCCAGATACCACTATATGACATACCATAGAAGTAACCAATTGGTTTGCCTACCTCTGCACGGTAGATATAGTCTGTACCCTGTGAAAGGACATTATCCGGACCATTGATGTAACCATTCTCGTTAGCGATACGAGTTACCTTATTCTTATTGGTAGCAATATTAACACCTACATTATAGTTGAAGTCTTTTCCAACCTTGTCGTTCCAAGTGAGAGCAAGCTCAATACCTGTATTCTCAACGTCACCACCATTGATGTAAGCTGGGTTAGTACCCATAACAGCCTTATGTGGACCTACGATCAACCAGTCCTTAGTTGTCTTCTTATACCAGTCGAATACTACGCCCAAACGGTTGCTAAGGAAACGAGCATCGAAACCGAAGTCGAGCTGCTCAGAAGTTTCCCAAGTAAGGTCTGGATTAGGAACGATGTTTGCGTAAGCACCTGTATTAGGTTTTGAGACAACAGAGTTTTCCATGCTTGAACCAAACTTGTAACCATTGTCGTTATACTCTCCAGACTGAGCAATTGTAGCAAGATACTGGTACTTAGAAATTTGGTTGTTACCGTTCTGACCCCAAGATGCACGAATCTTCAAGAAATCCATCCAGTTCTGAGTGCTTTCCATAAAGCTTTCATTGCTGATTACCCAACCTGCAGATACTGATGGGAAGAAGCCCCAACGATGACCATCGGCAAAGATACTTGAACCATCATAACGCATAGTTACGGTAGCCATATACTTCTCATTCAAGTCCCAGTTCAAACGACCGAACCAAGAAGCGAGGTATTCTTCATCATTTGGACCACCACTCAAAGAAGCACCAGAGTCACCAACTTTAAAGTTAGACAACCATGCAGAATTCCAGCCCTTAAGCGTTGCAAGCTGCTCACCAGCGGCAACCTTGTTAGAGCCTGAAAGGTTTGTGCTCCAAGCTGTACTCTGGAAACTCTGACCAACCATGGCACTAAACTTATGACCATTAATTACAGGAAGATCGTAAGTAAGAGTATTTTCAAAAGAGAAATTAGAGTTCAACCAAGTGTTCTGGCTAAGGCTATACTCTGTAACTGTACCAGTACCTGGGCTCGGAGAACGCGGTTCTGCATAGCCACGATAAGCACCTGCACTCCAGTTGTAGTTAAACTGAGAACGCCACTTCAAACCCTTAATTGGCTGAATAACCAAGAACGCAGTTGCTGCGGCATTGATGCTGCGGCTTTCTGCCATAGAGTTGAAACCACCCTTCTCAAGGTTCTCCCAAGGGTTATTGAACAATACAGAGTTCCAGCCTGTTCCCGCATTGGCATTGTTATATATCTTACCGTCGTCTGTATACTGTGGCAACATCGGAGCTGTCTGAAGCAAACTGTGAATATAACTCCAATACATACCATCCTCTGCCAAATCGTGATTCTTGCTATAGCCAATAGAGATGTTCTCACCAACAGTGATAGCATCGAAGTCCTTAACTCTCAAGAGCACATGGTCGCTGTTGATTCGGATTGTATGACGGTTATAGAAAGAAGCCTTGTCTGCACCCATGATACCTTCATTATCAGTATAGGTGTAAGACATTGCAAACTTAGAACGATTTGAACCACCTGTTACTGTTACAGAATGATTCTGCTGCTGAGCATTCTTATTTTGGAATACGTCCCACCAGTCAGTACCTTCCCAACCATTCTCTACCTTATTAAGGATATCCTGAGGAACCCAGCTTGCCCAATCCATATACTTATCAGCAGAAGAAGTATTGAAGGTGAACTCATCTATGATAGTCATGTACTGCTTAGCATTAAGAAGCTGTGGACGCTTGTAAACATTAGACCAACCCATAGCACCGTTGTAGCTGATTTCAATCTTACCAGCCTTACCCTGCTTTGTTGTAACGAGGATAACGCCGTTGGCAGCACGAGAACCGTAGATTGCAGCAGAAGCGGCATCTTTCAAGACATCGATACTCTCGATATCGTTAGGGTTGATGCCATCGAGGTTACCACCTGCTACACCATCAATAACATAAAGAGGTGCAGCATTACCAATAGTTCCGGCACCACGAATCAATACCTTGTAGCCCTTACCCGGCTGTGAAGAAGACTGTGTAATCTGCACACCCGGAGTCTGGCTCTGCATAGCCTCGAGTGCATTAGTTGTGTTCAACTTGGCGATATCATCACCCTTTACCTGAACAGTTGCACCGGTAACCAGTTTTTTCTTCATTGTACCGTAACCAACTACTACAACCTCTTCGAGACTCTTAGAGTCCTCAGCGAGCTGAATTGTCAACTTGTCGCCGGTGACTTTCACTTCCTGCTGAACATAGCCAATGTAAGAGACAACCAGAATTGCTCCACTTGGCGCTTCAATAGTAAAGCGTCCGTCAAAATCTGTAATTGTACCATTTCGGGTACCTTTTACCAGCACGTTTGCGCCGATAATTGGATCGCCACTCTGATCAACTACTGTTCCTACGACTTTCTGTGTCGGTGCGCTTGCTTCAACAGGTGCTGTAGCATTAGAGGCGAATACTTGCACAGGAGTACCGCCTAACAGGAAAGCAATGCATGCCCCTGCCATTAGCGCTTGTTTTCTAGTAATTAAATCCATATATACTGTTGTACTAAATTAAAGGCTTTTAACCTTTTGTTAATCTCTTGTTAGGATATTAAATTAAAGGCTTGCACCTTTTTGTTGTTATTCTCTGGTTATTAAATTAACGGCTATTCTTTATCACCTTGGGGGTTAATCTCGTGTTAGGTCATTAAAGCAATGTTTTTTCTTTCATCACCTTATTCGAAGTTAAACTCATGTTAGGTTATTAAAGTAATGGCTTTCCTCTTTTTTACTTCGTCACAAAAATAGAAATATAGAGCATCAAAAAATGATATTTTTTTATCTAATTTTGATACAAATTCTATTTTAAGAAATTTTAACACTTCAATTTTGGGAATATGCAAAGTACACGTTACAAATTAAGGGTAGTTAGATTCCAATCCGTTTTAATTCATCTTTGTACTGTTAACGATAACACTAATATATATGGATTTTGTCGATTTTATTTCCGAAAGGAAAACGTTGAAAACCCGAACGCATCCCGAACGAAACCCGAGAAAATTCGCGCCCGTTTTTTTCCTGCCACGCATTATTTACGCGAATTCGGGATAAATTATACATTCCTTACTTATGCAAGGCATAGTTTGTTGTTTTTCGTAAGACATCACAGAGCTGATTATCTGTGTATTATACTCATTACAGACGCTGAAGGCGTCTCCGCTTAGTAACCGTAGGTCGGAACGACCTGCGGAATAAGTAACTATAGGTGGCAAGCACTCTGAAAGAGTGCCCCATCTTTCGCAACGGGCGACCGCTTTCAGGGTCGAAAATATCCATATCATTTCTGTCCGCAGATCCTACGGATGCTGCGGTTACTGAGAGGTGACGCTTTCAGCGTCATTCTGAATAATCATTTCCTAAAATAGGAGAAGGAAGTTTCTTATCCCGAACTCACACACTATTTTATAGTAACCACTTGCCGTTTATCAGAATAAACTTCGTCGTAGGCTTTTCTGACATCAAAATCTACATGTGATTTCGTAAAATCAGGCACGTTATAACTGAACAGCGACTCGTGATAGAACTTCTGCGGATTGCGCTGCGGCAGAAGGAACGGCTTGGTTGCGTTGCCATTGTCGTCGATGCACGCTATGTAGAGCAAACCGTAAAGCGTATCCTCGCGGCGGCTTGCCGTTACAAACCAATGTGAATTTGAGCTCCAGTTATGAAAACTCTCCGACTGCGGAGAATTGGCATTCTTCAGTTCTATGCTCTCGTTTGTTCTCATATCGAGCATCCACAAGTCAGCCTCGGCATGGTTTATCGGGAAGTTGCCGAAATCGCTAAGACAATACATCAGATACTTGCCGTCGTAGGAAGGGCGAGGAAAAGTTACGCTCTTGTTCATCTTCTCGGCATTTATCACCGTATCGACCTTGTTGCCAAAAACGCCTTTATCAGGGTCGAAACTTATTTTACACAAGTTGTATTTCGCCTTGTCATACTCGCGCGGCATATCATAAGCCTTAGACACGCAGAAATACATAGTCTTGCCGTCGGGCGAGAATACCGGATATGTCTCGAAACTCTCACTACCCTGCAACAGGGGCGACAAGATTAACTGGTTTGTCTCAACATCGAGCACAACAAGGTCCGAAGCCGTATCAAAGACCTCAATCATCGACTTATTTCCTGTAAAGAAACATTGATGAATCTTATTTACCGAGAAACAGCAATATCTGCCCGACGGATGCCAATAGCCATAAGAAGGATTGGCTATGGTCGAATCGGTCTTGGCATTATACCACACATGCTTTCCGCCTCGCTGAATAAGCGTGCAGCCATGCTTTCCCCTCAGATGAAAGAAGAACTGCTCTGGGTTTGTCTGATTGGCTGTGTGGCAACTCATACATTGCCCCTGAACGGCAGTATTCTCAATTATCGGCTCTTCGTCGAAGTTGTGAATATTGCGCTGATAGTTTCCGATTTTGCAATACACCTCATAGCCGGGGGCTATTTTCCGATATGTAAGTCCATAGTCATCAAGCGGATAATTGCTTACAAACATCTTAAAGTCGTTATATTGCGTCCATCTGCCGTTTCGTTTCATGCACACGGTAAAAGTCAGTTCGCCGCCTTTGTTCTGCTCGGTTATAGCGTGCCAGTCGTCTACATCAAAATCGGCATAGTCGCCGTTTGTATGCAGACTTCCGCCCTTGCTACCTGTCACAACCACATCAACGCACTCTACATCTGCATCGGCGCAATTGAAATTCATCGGGGCGATGCCTGCTGGAATAGTCACGCCAATATAATCGGGATAGATGTCGGGCTGTGCATCTACCAGCATAACGTCTTTCGGAGTAGACGAACACGCGACAACGAGCAGAAAAGCGAATATACAGGTTACAAAATTCTTCATAATCCAAAAAAGTCTTTAGTGTTTAAGAGTTGAAGCACCGCTCTCGGCATCTACGTTGTCTGCTGCCTGCTCCATCATCTTCATATAATAAGCCCAATATGTGTTTTGCAGATATGCGTTTGCGCCTGAATAATCGCCGTGCTGGGCCGTTACCCGGACAAAATTCTGCATATCCTGCACAACCTGTTGGCTAATAGGCACGGGAACGCCCTCGAAACTGCTATGGCTATTGCCCCAGAACATAGCGAATGCCTCCTGATAGTGTCGCGCCAAATAGCCGTTAAGGTCGTTTGCCAATCCCGGCAGATATCCGCAGAACTGCTGCAAGTCGCCCTTCAGCAACAGCGATGCCAAGAAATAATCGAGAGCCATGCGGTTATCGCGATCGTTCATATAGAGCAAGCCCAGCATCTTGTCGAGTTCGTTTATGTTATAGAAGAAATCGTCCTTATAGCGTTTTTTGCGCAGAACGCCCCACCTTGGATGCGAGTTTATCTTCTGCTCGTTGCCAAGATACGTTTCAGCCTCTTTTGCCCACGATGAGTAGAAAAGCGTCTGCTTCAGTCTGTCAATATGCTTGCGAGCCACATCGTACCTGCCGTTTACGATGTAAATCTCGACCATGCGTTTCGTAAACCGTCCGCTCTTGCGATTGTTGAACGTACATTCCTGAATGTCGAAACTAAAGCGTAATGCCGAGTTTACGAATCCAAGTTGATAGAACGCTTCGGAAGTAGAAACGCACGTCATATAATCGCGTACGAACGGCATTATAAGTCCGTTTGTACCGCATTGGTAGAAGGAGAACATTCTGTCGGCAAGCAGCCCTTTCTTTGCGAGAGCCAGATTGACCGTAACCGCGCTCGATGACTCACGCACCTGATATTTCTCAGCCCGACTTATTATCTCGTCCCATTTCTCTTGCCTCAGCAGATAGTTTTGCTCTACAAGTTCGTGCTCGTCTTTGTCATAGCCTTTTATTGCAGCAAAGCAGAACATTACGGCAACGGATATCAGCATAATGACAGAAGCCAATATGCCGTCCAGCCGCCTCCCTGCCAACCGTGCCAATAGCAGAATAGCCAGCAGAACAAGCGGAAGCGTGTATATTACCGATGGTACGCGCTGCATCATAGCCATTGGCACGCGATAGTAGTTTATGCCAAACCACACGTCGTACCAAACATACTGCTTCATACAGAAGTACGAGATGCAGAAAACCGTCAGCAGACTATAAACAACCATGAAAAACGCCCTTGCGCCCTTGCCAAACATTCCCTCGGAAGAAAGCAGTCTGTCGCACAAAACAACGGCAACAGAAAGAAACATCATCGGACCGATGCACCAATACAGAAAAGGAACAAACAGCACAAAGACTGAAATTTGCAGAAGCCTGCTATCCGTCTGCCATCGGATATAAAGCAAAGATACGGCTACGGCAATCAGCAAAGCAACAGGCAAAGACAGCATAACGCTAACATCACCCATAGCATACAGCAGATATGCGGCTGGAATGTACGATGCCATATATACAAAAAAGTCGTCATTCCCTGATATTCTTTTAAGCAAAAGCCATGTTGTATGCTGAAGCAGCACATACAAGGCTACCATAAATAATGCTCCCCAACGTGGATAGTAGAAGAACTGGATGATGAACTCGGCAACATAGTCTGCCACTCCACCAGCAACCGATACGCGTTCAACCAGATATCCGCAGTTAAAAAGAAACATCTGATATTGTTCCTGAAACGCCAAGTCTGCCGGATGGCATACTCCCCACCACAGGTACACGGCTATGGCGTACACAACCGTCATCAACAGTCTTGCATTTTTCTTGAAGAAAAGTTTTAAAGCAATCATTTACTTAGTAATTTTCAGAAAGGTTCAGCAAAGATAATACTAAAATTGAGAAATAGCAAACATGTAATAACAGACAAGCGATACCTTTCTCTGCCAAAGATGAAACAGGCAGAAGTACCGTTTGTCTGCCATTATTTATCTGTTTTTCAGAAAGTCATAGAATACTCCACTTTTCATGTTTTCGCGCATCTTGGCATTGTATTCCCTCAACTCTCGCTGTATCTCCTTTCCTTTGGTCATCAACAAGTTGCCGTTTCCGTCTTTGTGAGCCTGCGCGCGCAAAGCATTATATTCGCTGTTAAAACGCTCTATATGCTCTTTCCATACCTGAAGCGAATCATTCTGAGGCGTTCCGTGCGATGTACTGTTTGCGCCAATCTTAACGTACACGTCTCCCGGTTCAGACACGACAAGCAATTCCTGCGCTCCGTCGCGGAAATGATAGTCAACCCTTATCACCTTCATCTCGGTAGTGTCGGCTACAAACTCAAAACTGCCGTCTTTTATCACAACCGAGTCTACATGCTCTGAATCTTGCGGACCAAACATCGGAACAAGGAAAATCTGCTTTCCGTTCCATCTTGACGACTCCATCACACCGTGAATACGGCATAACTTCTTGTCGTTGCTCTGGCACGACATCATTATCGACAAGGAAGCAACACACAGCAACAAAAAAATCACTTTTTTTCTCATCATCACAAAAATAAAGAATAAAAGCCCCGTCTGCATCCTTTTTTCGACACAGACGGAGCATAATAGTTTTAAAGTTTATTACTTCTTTTTAAATGCCCACCATGTAGCCTCGGCCCATGCGCCTGTGCCCGGAGCAACATACACAAGTTTCAAGTGGTCGCCGTCGAGTTGAAGAATCTCAAATGACTTTGGCTTTTCACCACCACCGTTAATCTTGTATGGGAACAAGATTGAACCTGCGTCTGTTTCGAGAGTTCCAAGAGCCCAAGCAGGCTGTCCGCCATCGATAGATGAAATTGAACGCTTACCGTTCTTCCAGTTTGTGATAGCAAACTTACCGCCTCTGATCTTATTGCCAGAAGCATCGTAAGTAGAGATTGTGCTATTCTTCCAGTCGAAAGTCATATAAGCATTGCGATTTTCCTCACCACAAACAGGGTCACCGCCTGCATTTGCACGCTGATCGGCATCAGCAAGTTTTTCAGGGTTACCGCCCCACCATATACAACCGCCTGTTGCAGCAAATTCCTCACCAGAACAGCCGGCGTAACCAATGTTACCCCAACAGCCTTCGTCGGCACGGAACTCGGTATCCCAAGTCCAGTCTTTAGAACCAAAGTTTGTAAGCGAAGCCTCAGCATCGCCAACGCTCTTGAACGCCCACCATGTAGCCTCGGCCCATGAGCCTGTGCCCGGAGCAACATACACAAGTTTCAAGTGGTTTGCATCGAGCTGAAGGATTTCGAAGTCAGTTGGCTTCGCACCTTTGCCGTTAATCTTGAATGGGAACAGAATAGAACCTGCTGTTGTCTTGAATGTACCCAAAGACCATGCAGCCTGACTACCATCAATTGATGCATACTTGCGCTCGCCTGTATATCCCTGAACTTCGAATCTACCACTACGGATTTCTTTGCCCTTGGCATCGTATGTCAGAATCTTTCCGTCTTCGGTAAATACCATGTAAGCGTTACGGTCTTCCTCACCGGTAAGTTCTACCTGGTCGGCATTACCGCGCTGGTCGGCATCAGCAAGTGTCTCAGGCTTTGCGCCCCACCATATACAACTACCTGATGTAGCAAACTCCTCGCCCGAACAGCCTGCATAACCGATGTTACCCCAACAGCCTTCGTCGGCACGGAACTCGGTATCCCAAGTCCATATCTTTTCGCCGTATGCGTCACTTACAAGATAGCGCATCTCAGGAGTCAACTCAGCAGGGACATACACATTGGCACTTTTCTCTACCTGCGTTACAGAACCGTCCTGATTCTTAAGGCGAACGAAGAACTGAACATCCGAACTCTGTCCGCGCTTTGGCACAATCTTGAACGAGCCGTTTGTACCATAGCCGATGATTGTCTCCTCGCCATCAGCATTTACAGTAACAATCTGTACAGGCTCATTTGGATTTGTGGTATAAGTAAAGTAATTACCGTCAGCAGCCTGCTGAGTGTGCGCCTCGTCGCTGTACTGAACAAAGCTGAAGCCCTCAGACAAAGCACTTTCTGAATATGCAGCACTTGGTGAGCCCAAGTCAATTTCCGAAGGGTCGCAAGATGCCAGCATCATTGCTGCCAAAGGAATTGCTATATATATCTTTTTCATTGCTTTTCAATTAAAGTTCAACAATAATGATTACCACTTGGCATAAGTTGAAACAGACTCGTCCCAACCCGGATTCTGTGTGTATAAGCCTTCCAACAGAAGTAACTCTGATTCAGGAATCTTAGCAAAGCCGGCAGTTGCGTTATAACGCTCAGAGTAAGAATAAGACGTACGCGTGTTAGTAGTAGCAATACCACGGTTGTAAATCTTAGTACCCGTCTGCTTGTCGAGAGCCTTGGCTGCAATATGCCAGCGGCGGATGTCGTTCCATCTCACACCTTCGAATGCCAACTCCCATCTGCGCTCATTCTGGATAGCCTCAAGAGAGTAAGAAACAGCAGGAAGTCCG
This sequence comes from Bacteroides sp. Ga6A2, assembly GCF_000702225.1. NCBI lineage: Bacteria > Pseudomonadati > Bacteroidota > Bacteroidia > Bacteroidales > Bacteroidaceae > Bacteroides > Bacteroides sp. Ga6A2. The sequence continues at coordinate 89,453 of NZ_KL370874.1, forward strand.
GCACGGGCACGCACCTTGTTCATACCATCGGCGTCTTCCTTAAGTTCAGACTGCATAAGAAGAACCTCGGCAAAACGCATCAAAACCAAATCGTGAATGTTGTTCAACTGCAAGTTCTCCTCGCCGGCTGTATCCCAACCACCCGGATACATAAGGTTCTCAAAGCAGACAGAGATTGTTCCGTCTTCTTTCTTTGCCTCGATTGGAGAGAGTTTCTTGTCGTAGTAGCCAGTCTCCTGCATAAAGTCGCCACCACCGCCAAATGCAAATCCTTCAAGGTTCTGCATATCCTGTATAGTTGCATTTCTACGCATATCTGTTGGCTCTGCATTTGTCCAGTCATCAACAAGGTTTGTTGCTACAGGACCAGCACCCCAGCCTGCTCCGAATGGGAACACGGCAGTACCGCGAACACCGAAGTGAAGGGCATATCCGTTAGCATAACCGATTGTTGTATTCCATGAAGCCTGTTTGTTGAACTTGATGGCAAACATACGCTCTGTCTGTGCAGCGTTGGCTGTACCATTCTCATCGTTCTCAACCCAAACCAAGTTCTGTCCCTTGGTATAAGCGTAGTCTTCAACAGTACATCTGTTTGTATAAGCCCAAAGTGTTCTGAAGTCCTTTACAAGGCTGTAGCCTGAATTGTTTACGCAGTCGTCGATACACTTTATTACATCCTCTTTTGTTAGAACCTTTTCGTTTGGAAGTGTTACAGATGTAAGCGGCTGATAATTTGTACTTGTAAGAGCAGCAAGATCCTCACCGTTACAGTACATTCCTGTGTAGTAAAGCCAAGCACGACCAAGCATACCTTCTGCACAATACTTGTCAACATGTCCGTCGGTTCTGCGCGTTGCAGGCATTATAGTTGCAGCCTCATAAAGGTCCTGCAAAATCTGTCCCCACACCTCAGAAGCCTTTGGCTGATCTGGAATAATAGAAATTCCAAACTCTGTCACCAATGGAACATTTCCGTACATTGAAGCCAACTCATAGTAGTAGTATGCACGAAGGAACAAAGCCTCGCCCTTTGTCTGAGGGTCGGCACTCTCGCCTTGTTTTTCGAGTGCATCAAGCAATGCATTTGCACGAGCGACTCCAACATATCGGTCTTTCCAGAACTGTCTTGTCATGTCGGCAGTCGAATTAAGAAGAAGGTCTTCTGCCTGCATCAGGATATCGTTTTCACCGCCACCGCCGTAAGCATCGTCGCAAGCCAATGTTGCATAGTAGAAGTACGAACACTGTGGGTTGGCATTAACCACATTCAGGTTCTGATATATGGCAGCAAGAGCCTGAATCTGATCCTTCTCTGTTACAGGGAAATTTGACTGACTTTTACTTACAGGGTCTACTGCATCGAGCGTACATGAAGAAAGTCCTCCAACCATCAATGCAGCACCTAAAAAATATTTTATAGCATTCATTGTATAAGCAGTTTTAGAATTTAACATTAACACCAAACAAGAATGTTCTTGGACTTGGATAGTTACTGATATCAACACCTGTTACCCAAGATTCCGTTGCGATTGATGAACCCTGCTCAGGATCCATACCGTCGTATCCTGTAATTGTCAACAGGTTCTGTGCTTGGAAGTACAGACGCAACTTCTGGAATGGGCATGACTTCCAAATCTTCTTGAAGTCGTAACCTACTGTAAGCGACTGAATACGGAAGTAGTCGGCATCATCAACATAAATATCAGAAACCTGAATCATGTTGACATTTGTACCGGCAGTAAGGATTGGATAACGTCCGTTACCTGTACCCTCGCCGTTCCAATAATTGTAAACATTTGTAGACCAGTTGTCGTACTGGCTATCACCAAAACGACGGTAAGAGTGTGCAACCTGCATACCAAATGCACCGTAACCAGAGACAGAGAAGTCGAATCCCTTATAGTCGAATCCAAGATTCAAGCCCATTGTTACAGTTGGATGAGGATTACCGATATTTGTCTTATCCTTATCGTTAATAAATCCATCGCCGTTTGTATCAACAAACTTCAAGTCACCAGCCTTGATGTTTGAACCCTGAAGAGAATGACTTGCATCGCCACCACAGTTTGCAGCGAGATAATTCTGCAAATCAGCATCATTCTGTATTACACCAGCAGTCTTATAGCCATAGAAATAGCCCAAAGGCTCTCCCTCCTGCATACGCGCCATGATTGTAGTACCCTGTGAGAGCAAAGCATTACCGCCCTCAACATAACCCATACTGTTGTTTACCTCAGTTACCTCATTCTTGTTTGTTGCAATATTCCAGCCTACGTTGTAGTTGAAATCAGAGCCAATCTTATCGTTCCAAGAAAGAGCAAGTTCTATACCAGAGTTCTTAACTGTTCCGGTATTCTGCCACTGATATGGTGCACCAAGAATTGGAGTAATGGGTCTATCCAAAAGCAATTTCTCAGTTTTTTTCTGATAATAGTCGAAGTTTACGTTCAGTCTGTTGTCCAAGAAACGGGCATCAAAGCCCAAGTCTAGCTGCTCAGAATGTTCCCATGTGATTACTTCATTTGGCAAATGGTCACCTGGGTAACCGCCGGCAGTACCAGCCTCCTTATCACTATTAAATGAATAATTTCCGTAAGCTCCGAATAAATATGTTGCTGTATACATGAAAGGAGAAATATTCTCATTACCATTCTGACCCCACGAAGCACGAATCTTCAAGAAATCGAGATAGTTCTTAGTGCTTTCCATAAATTCCTCGTTAGAAAGTACCCAACCAGCAGAGAATGAAGGGAAGTAACCCCAACGATGACCGTCAGCAAAGTTAGAAGAACCATCAGCACGGAAGATTGCACTAAACATATATGTCTCCTTATAATCATAGTTCAAACGACCGAAATAAGACAAGATAGAGTGATCTCCCCATGGCGAGTTGTTGCCTTCGGTAAGAGTTGTATTTCCGGTACGGCCTTCGAAATTTGCAGGATAAGCATTCTCCCAACTATTCTCAAACATATTGTTTGCAACCTGAATTCCAAGGCTTTCACCCATACCGTTACCCTCACGAGAGTACTCAGTACCGACAAGAACATCGAAATGATGTTCTGATACGTCGAACTTATAGTTCAAGGTATGAGTTGTACCCCAATTCCAGCCCATAGACATGTTTTCACTCAACACATCGTTTGTCTTCTGGGCGTTAGTATTATTGAAGTACTTGGTATCATAGCCCTTCCACAAACTTGAAGAGTTCTTGTAATAAACAAGTCCTTTATATGTCAGTCCCTTGATTGGAGAGATTGTGATATATCCTGTTGCATTAAAATTCAGATTACGGCTCTTGTTCATCGCATTCTGCGAATTAAGAATCTGGTTCAGAGGGTTACCAAAATACTGGTTCAAGCCAATCAAATCCCAGCCGTTGCTTGTAGCATCGTCTCCGGTAAACAGGCTTCCGTCGGAATTATATGCAGGGATGATAGGTGCAGTATGCAACATTGTATAGATTGCATTAGCATACATATTACCAATCTGGATACCTCTGTTGGTTGTGTGCTGGAAATATATATTCTCGCCAAGAGTCAAGACGTCTCTATCTCCCGAACGCCACAAAACGTGGTCGGAGTTCAGACGGATAGTGAAACGAGAATAATCAGACGGAGCAAGTTTGCCACCAATGATACCGTCCTGATACTGATAGCCTACACCAGCACCAAACTTAGAATAGTTTGAACCGCCTGATAATGTCAAGGCATGACTTGTAGTTACCGCATTCTTGTTGCGCAGCATTTCAAGCCAGTTTGTACCCTCGTCTGTGCCGTTCTGATAAGCAGCCAATTTATCTGCTGGAATATACTTAGACCAGTCGTGAGCCTCCTTGCCGTCGTTCATTCTGGTCAAGTCCATAACTTCCATATACTGCTTGGCATTGAGTTGTTTTGGTATCTTAACCATGTTCTGCCAGCCAATGCTTCCGTCATAACTTACAGAAACCTTGCCCGACTTACCTTGTTTTGTAGTAACCAAGATAACGCCGTTGGCTGCTCGCGCACCATAGATGGCACAAGAAGCGGCATCCTTCAGTACATCAACGCTCTCAATATCGGCAGGGTTCAAAGAGTTGATATCACCTGCAACACCGTCAATAACATACAATGGAGTGGTATTTCCGTTTGTACCCGCACCACGAATGTTAACGTTGAATCCTGCACCCGGCTTACCAGATGTCTGTACGATGTTAACACCCGGGCTCTGGTTCTGCAATGCACTCAGAGGGCTCACGGTGTTTCGGTTAGCAATTTCATCTCCCTTCACCTGAACAGTTGCGCCAGTTACGAGTTTCTTCTTCTGAACACCGTAACCAACTACCACAACTTCTTCGAGGCTCTTAGAGTCCTCTGCTAACTGAATTTTCAAATTGTCGCCGGTAACTTTCACTTCCTGCTGAAGATAGCCAATGTAAGAGACAACAAGTGTTGCTCCCTTTGGCACTTCAATAGTAAAGTGTCCGTCAAAATCTGTAATTGTACCATTCTGTGTACCTTTTACCAGCACGTTTGCGCCGATAATCGGGTCACCACTCTGATCAACTACAGTACCCACGACTTTCTGTGTCGGTGCGCTTGCTTCAACAGGTACTGAAGCATTAGAGGCGAATACTTGCACAGGAGTACCGCCCAGCAAGAAGGCAATACATGCTCCTGCCATTAGCGCTTGTTTTCTAGTAATTAAATCCATATCTACTGTACTAAATTAAAGGTTTATAACCTTTTTTGTTAATCTCTGGTTTGTTAAATTAATGGCTATTCTCTTTTACTTCTATTACAAAAATATACATTAAGTACATACAACAATAATACTATTTTTTCGTTTTTTTAAACTATTTTATCATTAAGAATATTTAACATTTGCAACTTTTGCATAATGTAAAGTTCAGTTAGCAAAAAACGAACGTTAATTTCTACAAATCCATCTGTTTCCACATCCATTCATTCCATTCATCATACTGCTCCTGATACCAATAATGACCAGTCTGCAAATAAGGTTTGAACTCTTTAGGGGCAGAAACGGTATTATATGCTGCATACATAGATGTTGGCGCAACAACATCATCATTATAGCCAAACGAGAACCATCCCGGCACTTTTATTCTGCGAACAAAGTTTATTCCGTCGTAATAACGGCTTACAGTCACTTTCTTGTCATCGGCCTTCTTTCCGTAAAAATAATGTGGCCAACCGCATGGCTGCTTCTTCAACGATGCAGTATGGTCGCACATTGCCGGATGGACAACGGCATAGAATGTAACTCTACTGTCGAGGGCCGCCGTAACGAAAGACAACATACCGCCCTGACTCGAACCAGACACGCCGAGTTGCTTGCCATTGAACTGAGGCAGAGAGCAGATAAAATCGACTGCCCTTACTGCACCGACAAAGACTCTTTTGTAATAGAAGGCATCGCGATCGTCGCTGTTGCTCTCCCAATAGTTATACAAAGCACCATTGAAAAGTTTATCGTAATAGTCTTGCGTATAAGTAACAGGTATGCCGTGGATTCCAATCTCTAATGTTATTGCACCCTTCTCGGCAGTCTGCACATCGCCGTAATATGGCCTGATTCCTGCTCCCGGCACTCTGAGCAACGCCGGATATTTGCCTTCAGCCTTCGGCACGCACAAGATTCCGTACGTTCTGCTGCCCCATCGGATATTATGGAAACTTACCTGATAGACGTTTACCTTTTCTGTGCAACGTTCTGGCAGCAGCACCATCGTAGGCTCAAGCGGAGTATTTCGGGCTTCCTTCAGCGAATTAGTCCAGAAGGTATCAAAATCCGATGGCATCTCGGCGCAAGGCTTTATGTTCTCGGGGCTATATGCTACGGTAGCCATTCCATCGTAATTTCTTCCGTTAACCTTTGCCGTCACCTTCACGCGATAGAATCCGGGCTTGGAAAGCTTGCCTCTCAATACCAGTTTTCCATCTTTCAACGTGACATTATTTTTCGTAACTTCGGGATACATTTCCTCGCCCTGCTCATAGTCTATCACAGCACCCTTCAGCAGGCATTGCGCCTTGTAAACCTGTATTGTAAACGTAGCGGTTTCACCAGTTTTATAAGTCCAGTTATCACGGTCAGGAGTAACCATTACGCTAATTTCCTTGCCTCTTATCTGTGCACATATATATAAGGTGCAAATAAAAGCCATGAGTAAGGACAAAATAAGTCTTTTCATATTATCAATCATAGTTTTGTATTTGTTATAACGCAAAGGTAGAACAAAAAGATCTGGTAGCATTGTACTATTTTATCTAATCATTGCACAAATAAACTAAAGAAGCGAATCTGTTTTCACAAACAAATTCGCTTCGCCTTATTCTATTTTAAATCTCAAGTAACAAATTTTCTTTTTTCTCAGAATCGGCATCCGTAAACCTTCGTGGTTTTAACAGAACCGTCTGAGTACGTTTTCTTCACCAAAGTTACACCTTCTGGTGAAGGAACTTCAAGTTTCTGTCCCTTTACAGAATAGAACTCTGTTGATACAACCTCAAGGTCGTCTGCCTCAAGTTCATCAACTCCCTGATAGCCAGTACTTGACAAGACACAATATGCATCCACAACTGTGATACCAGTACCCTTCAAGTGCTTCATCAACTTAATCCACTGAATGCTTGAACGCTGAACCTGAGTAATCTTTGTACCGGCTGAGTTCTTTGCATTTGCAACATCAAGAACAACTACCTGACCATTTCTGACTGTAGATTCAGTTGACCAGAAGTCTGTCATTGTTGCACTTGGTGCAATACTCAGTCTGATATAGTCGTCTGAGCCAAGGCTCAAAGCATTCTTAAACTTAACCACTACATAGTCTACTGAATAGAACACATTTGACGAAGTGGAATTTGTAACCTTCATGAAATTACGCTTTGTAGGGTAATTCCACAAGAAGAAGCGATCGTTGAAGTTGAAATCGCAAACCACAGTCTGTGAAGTTGAATTCGGAACAGTATATGTTGCAGTTGTCATTGTCTGTGCAGACAAATCATAAAGTTCGGTGAGAGAACATTCGCCTGCTTCGCCCGGAGTAGTCCAAGAAGTACCTATGCCTGCATCTGTAACCTGCCCGCCAGCAACAGTAAATGTCTGATTTGACAACAAGAACGGTGCCTTGATTTTTACTGCACTTGCAGCAGCCTCAGCCTTAATCTTCACACTTTCAAGATATGCACGGTCGTTAGAGGTAATGCGCACAACACCTGTTGTCTTTCCCTTTGAAATCCAGCATGTATCGCTACTAGTCTTTGAACCATTCTTATAATTAAGCGAAACAATGTACTTTGTTGTTGCTGCTGCATCCAACGTAACAACAAAAGCCTTGAATGCAGAAATATCATGAGGCACGCCCCATCCAACCTCCTGACCAGCAGCAAAGGTTGCTGTAACTGTACCTGTACTTCCCGAAGGAGCAGCAGAAATTGTTGCTGTTGACGCATCTGGATATGCATTTCCTATAGAGAAGTATGACAAGATACCTTTCACATTAGAACTAACCTTTCTCTTAACGAACATTACGGTAGGAGCCTTCAAAGTAACCTTTGAGGAGCCAGTATTCTTCAGTCCAATCTTGCCAACTACACCATTAGCAGCTGCAACAGATACGTCGAACTTGCTTACAGTAGAAGGCATGGTAACTGTATTCACAACCTGATTAGACTTGTTGTAAACGATAATCTGCAAGCCAGAGACCTTAGCCGACAGATTGAACTTAAAGCCAGAATACTCTGTTGAACTCTGTGTCGGTTTAAAATACGCCTCCTTTCCTGCATCGATATCGCAAGACGAAGAAGTATATACACTATTAGCAGGGCTATATAAACTCGTATAGTTATAGTTCTGAGCAAAAACCGTTGCGCAGAATATAAGCATCGCCAATGTGAAAAGTATTTTTTTCATCTCAACCTTACTTTAGATTTACAATAGAATTACACCGGCAAAAATAAGTATTTTTTTTATACCATCAAATAAAAACGGAATTATTTTAGTTTGTTAAGATAAATTTTAACATTTTAACATTTTTTAAGAGTTCAAATAGAGCAAAAAAGCGTTTTTTTGTTGTTTCGAGATTGCAAATGGCGCATCTATTATATACAATAAGGTGTGAACCGATTTCAACAAAATAACCCTGTTTTACAAGTATATAGCATTTTGGACTTTCAGTTTAAGTAGTGTGCTAAATTACGTTTTACGACAATTCAACAAGTAAAATCGAAGCAAAAAAGCTTTTTCTGTGAATAGATAGTCCTAAAAAGCAAAACCGCAAGAAAGTTTACTCAACATTCTTGCGGAAACTAGTTCATTTATGATTTTTTGGCTATTATTAAAATCTATAACCCACTTAAAACCAAAAGCTCTTAATTTTATTTAAGGCTTATAAAATTTAGATAAACAGTAATTTTTTACACCATGACCTTGCTCCACGCAAAGCCTTTGAGTTTTGATAATAGTAAACTGTAAATTTAGAATCAATATGAGAATTCAAAATAACAGCACAAAATTATATCTCACGATAATTATTAACTTCAAATGTAATGATATTAGAATATGCTTTCCCTATTTTTTTATTTAATTACTTCTTATTTCCGATACAAAACTATAAAATATTTTTCAAAATCCACTTAAAATATGTTACAAATAATTCGCATTATTTTTCATTTTTCTTCTATATTTTATAAATATTTATTTTTCAACAACTTACAAAAATAATATTTTATCTGCTTTATCAATAAAAAGTTAACAAAACACACACATGTTAACAAACCATACATATCGAAAAAAGCATTTATAAAAGATTACAGCATGTATACTTACTTGCCAAATCATGGAAAAAGATACAGTTTTCTTCATCATAAAATGACATTTCAGAAAGATGAAGAAGGCATAACAGTTCAAAAATAACGAAGTTTCAGTATGATCCGCGGACAGAAATTACACTACCATCGACTTTAAAAGCTGTCGCCCATATTGAGTCAGTCGGGGCACTCTTTCAGAGTGCTTGCCGTAATTTGCGTCTTAGACCGTAGGTCGTTTCGACCTACGGTTATTGAGCGGAGACGCTTTCAGCGTCTGCAATGCTTCACAAATTGTAGTTTTTTAAGCATAAATGTATATACCCAACACTTCTTGCGCCACACAGTCAAATTTGCAAATTCCCACTCTGGTTCTGCCGAATTTGCAATTCGCATTGTCGCAAAGCGACAAAATATCGCATCAAAAACAGACGCTTTTCAGCGGTGGGAATTCTTGCGCCCCTTCGGTAGCAAGCGACCATAGGTCGAGCGACAAATTCCCTATTCTTTTCAAAGTCGAATTCTTGCGTCCCTTTGGTAGCAAGCGAACAGAGTTCGAGCGGCAAATTCGACTTAACAGAGCGGTTCTGCCGAATTTGTGATTCGGCAGGACTAAGTACTAAGTGACATGAATTGCCTACAAGTATGCAGAAGAAAGCAATTCTGAATTATGAATTATGAATTGTCAATTGTCAATTGTGAATTGCAAACTCATCTTCCAAACCTGTTAACCATGTCAGAAATTATCTGCAACGTAGTATAATCCGATGCAAAGACAGAGTTCAAGCCCTGCTGTTCCTGAGCCGGGTCGCCAGTATAGTCATCGCCCACCTTCCAGTTTGTGTGCTGCGGATTGGCAAATCCGCCCCAAGCCCAAAAGTTACAGCCGGCAAAAAGTCCCTTGTTCTGACTATCCTCGACAATCAGACCGAAGACATACTTATAGAAGCCATCGCGCGCCTTTGTCGAAGCATTCTTGTCGAAACGGAAGCCATCGCGAGGATAGCCAAACTCCTCCATCACAAGCGGCTTCTGCAACTTCTTTGCCAGAACAAGATGCTTGTCTATATACTCCTTAGCCTTCTTGCAACTGTTGTCGAGATCCTCGAGAAGGGTTTTCTCGTGCGCCCACCCCCAGTTGTAGGGCCACAGATGACAATTTATGTAGTCGATATTCTTGTCGGCATGGATTTTTTCGAGAAGAGCGGCATCATACTCGCAACCGTGAAGACCTTCGCTGCCTGTCGAAACCATGTGGTTGGCGTCCATGCCTTTTATAAGAGCCGAAGTCTCCGCCATCCATTTGGCAAAGGCTGTCTTAACCTTGGCATCCTCGCTGAAGGCGCGAGGCTCGTTGCCAATCTGCCACGACATGATTGTAGGGTCGTCAACATATTTCCTGCCGTTATAGCGGTTTGTTCTGCCAACGATAAACTTCACATAATCATAGAATATCTGATGTGCTTTCTTGCTCTGGGCAAATTTCTTGACGAAATCCATATACGCAGGCCAGCCGTCAACCGAAGGAAGCGGCGCTTTGCCCTCGCCTGCCTGCTCAAGATAGAAGCCATAGCCGCCGCTCCATTCCCACGAGTTGTTGAGGTAGAGGACAGCAACCATATCGCGCTTGTGCATCTCGTCGAGAAGGAAGTCGAGACCGGCAAGAATAGTATCGTTATACTCACCCGCAGCCGTCTGCAACGTTGGCTCAACCTTCGACGGAACATTCCGGCAGCCGTCTGCCCCGACCAGAACGCGAAGGTTGTTTATGCCCTTGCTCTTCATAAAGTCGAGTTCCTGACACAGACGCAAGCGATTGCCGCCCTGCCCTTCTGAACCAAGAATTGCTCCAAACCAGAAATTTGTGCCTACATAATAATAAGGTTTGTCGTTTCTTAGAAACTGACCGTCCTTAACACGTACAAACGGATTTGTCTGTGCAGATGAAGGCAAAGCCATCAATAGGAGTCCCAACAGGAATCCCACAAAGCATGTGTTCTTCATACAATTTTCGAATTCTTAAATTTTAGTTTTTGTTTTGTTTTTCTTATGGTATTGCTCGCGGAATTCCTTCGGCGAACATTTTTTCTTCTTACGGAAAATCCTGTTGAAGTTAGAGAGGTTATTGAATCCAGAGCCGTAGCACACCTCGGCAATGGAGTCGGTTGAATCGACAAGCATTCGCGAAGCATGTCCGAGCCTTATGTCGATGATGTATTCTGACACATTGCGCCCCGTGCGGAGTTTGAAGAAACGGCTGAAACTGACTGGAGTCATATTAACCATGCTGGCAAGAACAGGCAGACGGAGTTCTTCCTTGAAGTGAGAATCGATATACGACTGAACTTTCAGAATACGCCGGCTGTCCGACTTGGCATCTACGTTGGCAAACGATGGCGACGCGAGTTGATAAGCATCATCGCTCTGCGACATGATGTAAAGCACCTCGAGGAACTTGAGGAGAGCGCGGAACTGGTCGGTCTCGTTAACCACATCTTCGAGAAGCGGATAGACGCGCTTCACCGTCGGCTCTTTGAAAGCCAAGCCTACACGGGCATCGATAATCATCTGCCTTATGGAGTCGAACTGATTGCGCAGGAAGAAATCGTCCTTCTCGAAATCCCAGTTAAACTGAATGGTTATTTCTTCCATATCCTTGCCCTTACATTCGTACTGTTCCCAAGCATGTTCAAGGTTTGCGCCTGTTATGAGCACAAGGTCATAGTTGCCAATAACCTCCGAACTGTCGCCTACTATGCGCTTAACGCCGCGTGCATTCACAATAAGGTTCAACTCGAACTCTACGTGGCTGTGTATTGGATAAGTGAAATAGTCTTTCACTCTCTTTGCAATATACAGACATTCACGGTTTGCGAGCGGGGTTATTTCTTGTATTATGTTATTCTGTCGTGATTTCATATCAGTAGCCTTTGTCAAATTCAGTTATTCGCTTGCAAATATAACATTTTTCTTCATTCCCAATGTTAAAAAAGTATCTATTTTTTCATTCATTTTTTTGTAGATAGGCAGCGAAACAAACTGAGTATTCTTTCGGAGCATGGTGTCTACGCTTCCAAGGCTGCGCTCGTAGCATGTAAGTTCGTTGTACTTCTGCTTGTCGTGACCGCTCGACTGACGAATCTCGTTCTCACGCTCGCGGCGCAGCATGGCACAAACAGGTTCGAGAATCTTTATGACAACGTTGTTCATAAGGAAATGTCCCTGAATAAAGAGATATGTGTTTTCGGGATGAACGCCGAGTTTCTCCAGTTCTTCCTTCAGCGGAACAAAGTCGTGGCGCGCATTTGGATAATGTTTCTGCATGAAAGCCACCTTTTTGTTTACGCGATGGCGAAGTCGCTCGATGCACTTTTCGGGACTGTACATATTGAAGCCGTCAATGCGTACCTCGTCGCAAAAGTCCATCAGCGGAAACTCCTTGTATCTGTTTGAACGGTAAATCCATACCGACCAGATGAACAGCGGATAGATTATCTGCGAATAAATCTTCATGAACTCTACGAAGTTGAAAACCTCGTGGTCGTTGAGCGTTACCATTACGCACACGTCGTGAAGGCTCTCAGCACAGCACTGGTAATTCTCGATGGCATAGACATAGGTGTGAAAGACGTATGGCGACTCGAGAATCATGCGCGATGTAGGGGTGCGTCCCTGAAGCATGTAGTCGTAGTCGGCATCTACGCAGGCAACCATGTTCTCGCCCAACTGACTCTCGCCCAGAACATTCATCAAGGCTGCCTTCTTGCCACGCTGCAACGATGTTTTCGAAGGCAGCATCACCTCGAAATAATATTCGTCGGTTTCGTGCGCCTTCAGCACCGTTCGCCAAAACAATATATCATCATAACTCTCTACATACGCCACAATCTTACGCCTCGTCTTGTTTGACCTCAACTTGTTTGCCGCGCCGATGTAAAGTGAACTAAGGTTATCAGTCAGTCGTTTTCCCATAACTTAAATGTCTTGTGTTATGTCGCTCACCTCGGTGACGGCATCAATCCAGCCATTCATTATTACCGCAGGCGAATGGGTGGTAAGAATAATCTGCACATTAGGGTTCAGCTTGCGGATGAGTGAGATGAGTTGCTGCTGCCACTCTACATGAAGGCTCACCTCGGGCTCGTCCATGAAGAGGACGCACCGCTGCTGGTCCTGAATGAGCACGGTAAGGAGAATGACAAGTATCTGCTTCTCGCCGCTCGACAGTTTATAGGGCGATATCAGTTCCTTGCCGTACAGGAAGGTTATCTCGTTTGTCTTTCGGTTTATCTTCTTGCGCGTATCCTTGAACAACTCGTCTATCATATCCTGAAACATGCGTTTAGGCACAGACAGGCTCGAAGCCTTAGCCTGCTCCTCTGGGTCGTCGGACGACAGCATGTCTATCATCTTGTTTCCGATGTTTACCTGATAGTCGAGATAGCGACGCTGAAGGTTGTACAACTGCCAGTCGAGTTCAGTATGCACCTTGCGGTCAATCATCTTCTCGAGCAGTTCGAAGTGTATGAGCGGACGGTCGAAACTGCGTATCACATCGTAGCGGATAGACGTGGCGTTCTCGGGATAGAACGTGAGGTGTACCGCCGGATGCTGCGGCATCGGCAGTTCGCCGTTCATCTCGGACAGAGAACTGACAGAGGTGTTAAGAATGGTACTCTTGCCAATACCATTCACGCCACTCAGGATATTTACATCGGGACGCAGTTTCCAAACAATATGCTTGAGTCCCCACATCGAATAGATTTCGATTTGCTGAATATATTCAGCCTGTACCTTCTCCATTGTACTTTAATTTAGGATTTATTGCAAATATATATTATATTTCCGTAACTTTGCAAAAAAATTGAGAAAAATGGATAATTCGGAAAAAGATTGGAGAGGTCATGCCTGCATGTTGATGGCAGGCATTATTTGGGGCTTGATGGCGCCGATAGGTAAGGCAGCCATGGCAAACGGGATAACAGGCCTTGACATGGTTCTTTTCAGAACGGCAGGAGCAGCCGTATGCTTTTGGATAACATCGCTGTTTGTACAAAGAGAAAAGGTTGAGCGACGCGACATGATTATGTTCTTCTTCGCCGCCATGCTGAGCATTGTATGCAACCAATGCTGCTTCATCGTGGGACTGTCGAAGACATCGCCTATAAATGCGAGCATCGTTACTACGACGATGCCTATCTTCACGCTCATACTGTCGGCTATCTTCATGAAAGAGCCTATCACGGGCAAGAAGATTCTTGGCGTGGGACTTGGCGTGGTTGGCGCGCTCATTCTCATCATCGGAAGCAGCAGCGCAACAAGCAGCGACGGTAACCTTACGGGCGACATACTCTGCCTTCTGGCACAACTGAGTTTTGCAAGTTATCTGGCTATATTCAGAAAACTGATAAGCAAATACACGGTCATAACCTGCATGAAGTGGATGTTCCTTTATGCCACAATCGTTGCGCTGCCGATATCATACGGCAACATCTCGCAACTCGACTGGGCAAGCATCGGCATCGCCACATGGGCCGAATGTTTCTACGTTGTGTTTGCAGCCACGTTCATCTCGTACATACTTATGATGAAGGGACAGAAATCGCTCCGCCCTACCGTTGTGAGCATGTACAATTACGTTCAGCCAACAGTTTCGTGCATTGTCAGCGCAGCCGTTGGACTTGGAATATTTGGCTGGAGTCAGGCTATAGCAATCGTTGCGGTATTCTCGGGTGTATGGCTCGTTACTCAGAGCAAATCAAGACAACAGATTGAGGAAGAAAGGAAGAAGAAGTAAAAAACTTCTTCCTTAACCGTTATTCTGATTGCTGCGACTATGCACGATATGCTTCAGTTTAAGGGCATGCATTATCTTATGCTCGTGCTCGTGAGCCTCAGCCTTGCCGTGAGCCAACTTGTAGACTCTGAATGGCGAAGTGAAATATCTAAGTCCGATAATGCAGTAATCCCACTTGTGCTTAGATGTCCAGAATGAATGACTGTGATTCTGTTTTGAACTCATAATACTTGTTTTAAAGCTTGAATTTTATGCAAAAATAGCATTTTAAACATTCTGCACAAACTTTTTTTGTACTTTTCCATACACTTTACTGACAAAAAGCAGAAAAGAGCACATTTTACAGCGGTTCGCGCCATAAAATGTGCTCTTCGTCTATTTAATTCTGAATTCACAATTCACAATTTACAATTCAGAATTCACAATTCAGAATTCATAATTGACAATGGACAATTTACAATTATCTGTTCGGGATTATCAACTTTCTTCTCTTCTCCCAGATTGTTTTACATCCTCGATTTTCAACTTTCCCATAACCTATATTGGACGAACCTTTCGTCTTGCTATCCCCTTGCTATCCCCTTACTACCCCCTTACTATCGACTTACTTCACTTCACCATAATCTACCCATCACCTAATCTAGCTTACCCTACATATAGCTAACATATAGTTTACATATAGCTAAAATATAGATAACATATAGCCAACATATAGCTTACATATACCCTGCGTATACCTTGGACGTTCCTTGGACGTTCCTTGGACGTTC
>NZ_KL370874.1:104862-166430 GCF_000702225.1 Bacteroides sp. Ga6A2
CGAACAATTTCTGACGAAATTGTTCGTTACAAGTTCCAGACTATCAATCGTCAATTATGAATAGAGTCAACACTCACTCATCACCTACTCTGGATACACCTTGGATATACCTTCCATATACCTTGCGTATAGCTTCCGTATATCTTCAATATACCTTCCATATTCCTTGAATGTTTCTACCTTCTTCCTACCTTCTATTTTGTATATACTAAACGGACAATTTCTGACGAAATTGTCCGTTATAAAACCTCAGCAATTATGAAAGCAATTTTGAATTATCAATTATGAATTTTGAATTGTCAATTGTCAATTCTTTTAATCCTGATAATACACCTTCTTTACGCGAGTGCTTATACCAGTCAGAACCTCGTAAGGGATTGTACCAAGGATATCGCTCAGAACGGTTACAGGCAACTCATCGCCAAAGATTATCGCCTTGTCGCCCTCCTTGCAAGGAATATCAGTAACATCAATCATGCAGACATCCATACAGATATTGCCAACGTAATACGCCTTCTGACCGTTTACAAGACAATATGCGTTGCCGTTGCCAAGATGACGGTTCAGTCCGTCGGCATAACCGATAGGAATGGCGGCAATGCGCGAAGGACGCGTAATCTTACCCTTTCGGCTGTAGCCAACCGTATCACCGGCAGGCACATCACGAATCTGTAGAAGAGTTGTCTTCAGCGTGCTCACGTTGTGTATCGTCTTGTTATTGCGCGAGTTGATGCCGTACAATCCAAGTCCGAGACGCACCATGTCGAGATGACGCTCCGGGAAGTGCTCAATGCCAGCCGAGTTGCAGATGTGGCGCAGAATCTTGTGAGGGAACGCAGCCTGAATCTGCTTGCTCGCCTTGTCGAACAAGTTGAACTGATATTCAGAGAAATCATCGAACGAATCGTCGTCGCTTCCCACGAAGTGAGAGAATATTGAGCGCGGCATCAGCGCATTCTGATTCTTCAGGCGGTTGATAAGTTCGGGCACATCGGTCTCGGGATTGAAGCCCAAGCGGTGCATTCCTGTATCTAGTTTGATGTGGATTGGCATATTTGTTATTCCTTCCTTCTCTGCCGCCTTGATAAGCGCGTCGAGAAGCTTGAAGTTATATACCTCAGGCTCAAGACCATAGTCGAACATCTTCTTGAAAGCCGTCATTTCGGGATTCATAATCATGATGTTCGATGTTATTCCAGCCTTGCGAAGCGTTGCGCCCTCGTCGGCAACAGCAACGGCAAGAAAATCTACGTTATGGTCTTGCAGAGTCTTTGCAACCTCTACGCTGCCTGCTCCGTAGGCACTTGCCTTAACCATGCACACCATCTTAGTCTCGGGCTTCATGAAACTGCGGTAATAGTTAAGGTTCTCTACCACCGCTCCAAGGTTTATCTCGAGAATCGTTTCGTGAACCTGCTTTTCGAGACACTCGATAATCTCCTCGAAACGATAGTCGCGCGAGCCTTTGACAAGTATAACCTCGTCGTGCAGTTTCTTGAACACATCGCTCTCGAGCAAGTCGGCTGTTGTATGGAAGAAGTATTTCTCCATCTCGAAACGGTCTGCCGCGCTGCTTATCTCATCGCCCACGCCTATAATCTTGTCTACTCCGCGACCGTTTACGAGCTGTGCCACCTTGCGGTACAGGTTCTTGGCGTTCAGTCCGGTCTGAAGCATGTCGCTGAGGATGAGCGTGTGCTTTCTGCCCGAAACATCTGGACGACGGCGCATGAAATCAAGCGCGATGTCGAGCGAGTTGATATCGCTGTTATAACTGTCGTTGATGAGCGTGCAGCCGTGGTTGCCGTCCTTCACCTCAAGGCGCATGGCAACAGGCTCAAGACTCTTCATCTGCTCGGCGATGACATCCTGCGGAATCATCATGTAAAGGCATACGCCCAAGCAGTTGAGGGCGTTCTCGATAGATGCATCATCTATGAACGGAATGGTGAAGTTGCCGTCGGTTCCGATATATCGGTAAGAGATGTGCGTCTCGTTTTCCTTCTTCTCTATCGAACTGATGAACAGCGGTTTGTCTGAATCTGTCGTGCTCCAAGCAATCTCACGGGCAGACAGCATCGACTTGGCAACGCAACTGCTTATAAGACTGTCGTCGCCGTTATATACTATTACGTCGCTGCTGGTGAAGAGTCGGAGTTTCTCCATACATTTCTCCTCGAGCGAATAGAAGTTCTCCTGATGTGCCGTTCCGATGTTGGTAAGCACTCCGATGGTTGGCTTTATGACCTTATAAAGAGCCTCCATCTCGTTTATCTTTGATATTCCGGCCTCGAACAGAGCCACTTCGGTCTTTTCGTTCAAGAGCCATACCGACATAGGAACGCCAATCTGCGAGTTGTAACTGCGAGGCGAGCGTGTAACGACCTTTACAGGCGAGAGAAGTTGGTTGAGCCACTCTTTCACCACGGTCTTGCCGTTGCTTCCGGTTATTCCAACAACGGGGATGTTGAATTGCGAACGATGACTGGCAGCCAGCATCTGAAGGGCATGAAGCGTGTCATCAACAACAAAGAAATTGCAATCATCTGCCACCATGTCCTGTGGCAATCTCGACACTACAAAATTACGTACACCTCTTTTATACAATTCCTGCACATACTTGTGGCCATCGTTGCGCTGGCTCTTTAGTGCAAAGAACAAAGTTTCCTCGGGGAAACACAAAGATCTACTATCTGTTAGTATCCAATTTACGTTTGCAGAAGCAGAGCCTATTCTTTCGGCTCCCATCCATTCTGCAATTTGTTCAACAGTGTATGACATATATTTTTTTCTTTATTGAATGCAAAGTACGGATATTTTACGCAAAGTCGGTCAATTTTTAACAATAATTGAGTTAAAAAATGTTTATAAGCCTCATTTTCGGGGTGAAGAGGACGATGTTCGAGCGCTTTTCGCACCTCGGAATAGTCTTTTGCGAACTCCTTCGTGCTGTTTTCAAAAAATGATTCAATAAAACAATCGATGATGTATCTTACAGCCTGCTCGGACGGATGAATCATGTCTTCGGCATAAAAGCGATAGTCGCGCAACTCGTCGTTCATAATCTCGTATGCCGGAAAATACGAGCAGTTTGCGTTTCTGCCAACAACAGCATCGGCGGCAAGCAGCAGAGTAGCCTTGCTTAACTGACTTTCGTGAAATCCGTACTTGCGGTATCGTATAGGGCTGACGGTAAAGATGAACTTCTTTGAGGGGTTCGAAGAAACGATTCCGTTCCAAAGGCGTTCGATTTCTGAAACGTCGAGAAGTTTTTCAGAAAAAGAATCTGACGGCTGCTTGTGACAGTTTGATACGACTGTACCTTCGTTAAGATAAACATGATTTGTTCCAAATGTAACGATAACGACATCAGCCTTGGCAAACTGACTGCTAAGAATCCCGAAGGCATCCCGAACGATGGCACGGCATTTTTCCTCAGAAGGTGACTCCAACTCGGTATCGGTATTATAGTCGAACCACACTCCCCTGCGCTCGTCGAATATTATACTCGGCGAATATTCTCCGCGTGCGGCAATATCTATGATTCGGGCGATGCTTGCAGGGTTGTAAAGCACTCCGAAGGGATTGACAACGCAACTCAGTCCCGATGTGGCGAGATGCTCTCCTACGCGCTCGGCAAAGCACGAGCCAAGTACCAAAATGTTTGATTGGGGAACGATTTTCCAGTCGGAAACGGGCTTATCTACTATGGTCTGTAACTTCATAACGATAATTTTACAGCACAAAGTTAGTCAACTTATAAGAAATATTAGTACTTTTGCACACTATATTTATAAAATGGAAGAAAATAAACGACATAGTCTTCTGGATGGTATTCACGACCCTTCAGATTTGCGTAAACTAAGCGTTGAACAGTTACCTCAACTATGCAAGGAACTACGAGATGACATTATCAGCGAGTTGTCGCGCAACCCGGGGCACTTTGCCTCGTCGCTTGGCGTCGTTGAACTGACCGTTGCACTTCATTATACATTCAACACGCCATACGACCGCATTGTGTGGGACGTAGGACATCAGGCTTACGGCCATAAAATCCTGACAGGACGCAAAGACCAATTCTATACTAACAGAAAATTCAAGGGCATACGTCCGTTCCCATGTCCCGAGGAAAGCGAATACGACAGTTTTACTTGCGGACACGCTTCCAACTCGGTATCGGCAGCCTTGGGCATGGCGGTGGCAGCCGTACACACCAACAACAAAAACCGCCATGTGGTTGCGGTTATCGGCGACGGCGCAATGAGCGGCGGACTGGCTTTCGAGGGGCTGAACAATGTTTCGTCATCGGACAACAATCTGCTCATCATTCTGAACGACAACAATATGAGCATAGACCGAAGCGTGGGCGGAATGAAGCAGTATCTGCTCGAACTGAACACTAATTCGACCTACAACAAGTTTAGATTCAAGGCGGCAAACGCACTTCACAGCGCAGGACTGATGACCGATTCGCGCAAGAAGAGCATCATACGCTTCAACAACAGTCTGAAGGCTCTTCTGGCTAACCAGCAGAATATCTTCGAGGGGCTTAACATCAGATATTTAGGTCCGGTAGACGGACACAACATAGAGGAACTCGTAAGGGTGCTGAACGACATAAAGGACATGAAAGGTCCGAAGCTGCTTCACATCCACACAATAAAAGGAAAAGGCTACGAGCCTGCCGAGAAGCACGCCACGACATGGCACGCTCCCGGCAAATTCGACATCGAGACAGGCGAGCGTCTTGTTAGCAGCAACGACGGTCAGCCGCCAAAGTTTCAAGATGTATTCGGACATACGCTGCTCGAACTGGCAGAGAAGAATCCGCGCATAGTGGGTGTAACGCCTGCAATGCCTACGGGTTGTTCAATGAACATAATGATGCAGGCGATGCCCGACCGCACTTTCGACGTGGGCATAGCCGAAGGTCACGCCGTAACATTCTCGGGCGGAATGGCAAAGGACGGTTTGCAGCCTTTCTGCAACATCTACTCGGCATTCTCGCAGAGAGCGTACGACAACATCATTCACGATGTTGCAATTCTGAATCTGCCTGTGGTTCTGTGCCTCGACCGCGCCGGACTGGTGGGCGAAGACGGACCGACACACCACGGAGCGTTCGACTTGGCGTTCCTTCGCCCAATACCTAACCTGACGATTGCTGCACCTTACGACGAGCACGAACTGCGCAAACTGATGTACACGGCACAACTGCCCGACAAGGGCGCATTCGTGATACGCTACCCTCGCGGCAAAGGCTCGAAGATAGACTGGAGATGTCCGCTCGAGGAAGTGAAAGTAGGCACGGGCAGAAAGATGAAGGACGGCAAAGACATCGCCATCCTGTCGCTCGGCCCTATCGGAATAAACGCCGAGAAAGCCATCAGCATTGCCGAAGAAGAGGCGAAGGCAAGCGGAAAGGAACTGAACATAGCCCACTACGACATGCGATTCCTTAAACCGCTCGACACCAACCTTCTGAAAGAGGCTCTGGAGAACTGCCACAACATCATAACCATTGAAGACGGCGTGAGAAACGGCGGATTCGGAAGCAGCATTCTCGAATACATAAGCGACAACGGATTCACAAACCGCGTTATCCGACTCGGTCTGCCCGACTCTTTTGTTGAACACGGAACGGTCGGTGAACTTCAGCATCTTGTCGGAATAGACGTCGAAAATATAGTTAACACAATAAAAAGCATCTGCTTATGAAAATAATAATAGCAGGCGCAAGCCCCATCGGTATTCATCTTGCCGAACTCCTTTCGAGAGAGGAACAGGACATAATCGTGATGGACTCGGATGCCGACAAGCTCAGCGAGCTTGACGACAACTTCGACTTGCTTACGCTCAACATCTCGCCATCGTCAATCAAAGGTCTGAAAGAGGCTGGCGTGGCTGACGCAGATCTTTTCATTGCTACTTCTACAGAAGAACATTACAACATAACATGCTGCACCATGGCGCACAAGCTGGGTGCAAAGAAAACCATTGCGCGCGTTGACAACTACGAGTACATGCAAGACGAGTACAAGGAGATGTTTACCGAGCTTGGAATAAGTTCGCTCATCTACCCCGAGCAGCTTGCTGGTCAGGAGATTATCAACAGCATCAAGACAAGCTGGATTAGGCAATGGTGGGAGGTCGAAGACGGCGCGCTGGTGCTTATCGGCGTAAAGGTAAGACAGAACGCATCTATCATAGACACCTCGCTGAAGGAACTCGGCATTCAGAAGATGCCGTTCCACGTTGTGGCAATAAAGCGTAACGGCTCGATGATAATTCCGCACGGCGACGACATGATAAGACACCTCGACATCGTGTACTTCATGGCAAGCAAGCAAGACCTTCCGCGCATAAAGCAGATGGTTGGCAAGGAGGATTATCGCGACGTTAAGAACATAGCAATCATGGGCGGCGGAAAAGTGGCATACCACACCGTTCTGCAAGCCCCTGGATATATGCGTTTCAAGATTGTGGAGATTGACGAGAAGCGCATAAACGAGCTGCACCAGAAACTGAACATCAGCAACGACCGTCTGATGATATTCAGAGGCGATGGACGCGACATCTCCAAGTTCAAGGAAGAATATCAGAACATCGAGGCATTCGTTGCCCTCACCGGCAATTCGGAACATAACATTCTGGCGTGCCTCACAGCCAAAAGTTTCGGCGTGAGGAAGACGGTGGCGATGGTAGACAACTTCGAATATCTGAATATGGCAGAAAGCCTCGACATCGGCACGCTCATAAACAAAAAAACCATTACGGCGAGCCACATCTATCAGGAAATGCTCGATGCCGACAAGACAAACCTCAAATGGATTGCACTCGCCAATGCCGACGTGGCGGTGTTCAGCGCAGAAGAGGGCTCGAAGATTACGAAAAAGCAGGTTAAAGACCTCGGTATGCCGAAGGGTATGACTCTCGGCGGACTCGTAAGAGCCGGAAAAGGTATGCTGATTAAGGGAACAACGCAGATTGAACCGAGCGACAAGGTCGTTGTCTTCTGCATAAACATGAAGATTAAGAATATTGAAAAATACTTCAAGAAATAAAAGATGCTAAACATAAGGCTTATATCCAAACTCATGGGCAACCTAATATGCCTTGAGACTATATGGCTGCTAATCTGCGCCGTAGTATCGCTATGCTACGGCGAACCGTCGGCCATGGCCTTTGTTTACACGGCTATCATAACAATCCCTACAAGCCTCACGCTTATTTTCATAGGACGAAAATCGAACAATACGATGACGCGCCGCGACGGATACTTCGTTGTGTCGGTTGCATGGATTGTATTTACGCTGGTGGGAATGATGCCATATCTGTTCAGCGGAAGCATTCCGAGCGTGACGAAGGCTTTCTTCGAGACGATGTCGGGCTTCACCACTACCGGAGCGTCGATAATGAACGACATCAACAGTCAGCCACACGGCATACTGCTGTGGCGAAGTCTCACGCAATGGATTGGCGGTCTGGGCATTGTGCTGTTTACCGTTGCCGTTCTGCCAACCTTCGGCGTTGGCGACATCAAACTGTTCTCTGCCGAAGCCACAGGTCCTACCCACGGACGCATAACACCGCGAATAAGCAACACCGCAAAATGGCTGTGGACGATATACCTCGCCCTTACTGCCATGAACTGTCTTCTGCTGTGCCTTGGCGGAATTGACTTCTTCGACAGCATTACACACGCACTCAGCACCGTATCTACCGGCGGATATTCTACAAAGCAAAGCAGCCTTGGCGAGTTCAACTCAATCTACTGCGAATACGTAACAATCGTATTCATGTTCCTTGGCGGCTGCAACTTTCTGCTGATGTATAATCTGATGGTAAAACGCCACCTGAAGTTTCTGCGCAACAACGAGGAGCTGAAGTGGTATGCAACGAGCATCCTTGTCACAACCGGAATAATCGCGTTGCTTCTCGCCTTCATTCCATCAAAATACACATTCGTAAACTGGGAGCAGACTATAAGAGATTCGCTGTTTCAGGTAACGTCTATCATGACGAGTACTGGCTTTGCCACATGCGACTATATGTTGTGGCCGCAAGCATGCTGGCCTATTCTTCTGCTGATAATGATTCAGGGAGCGTGCGCCGGCTCAACCACCGGCGGACTGAAATGCGTACGCATCGTGATGCTGGTCAAACTTGTTAAAAACGAGATTAACCGTCTGCTTCATCCAACGGCAGTCTTTCCGTTGAGAATAGACTCACAGGTTATCGACAATTCAACAAAGATAAAGCTTCTTGCCTTCGTTTTCCTCTATTTTACCATAATTCTTGTGGCTACAGTAGCCCTGATGCTTTGCGGAACGGACTTTATGGAAAGCGAGAGCATAGCCATCACATCGCTGTGCAACGTAGGTCCGGGACTTGGCAAATGCGGTCCGGCCTACACGTGGGACACTCTGCCCGACGCAACGCTGTGGATTAGCTCGATACTTATGCTTATTGGCCGTCTCGAAATATTTGCCGTGATGATAATCTTCACTCCATCATTCTGGAGAGACCATTAATTTTCAAACGCCAGTTCGGGATAGCAAATTTTGTCTTACAGCATTATGAAATGCTGATACTGCAGACAAAATAGACATCACAGCCCCATAAAGACTGGGAGGTTTGTCGCAACTAACCATACGCAAACCTCCCAGTCTCCATAAATTCTCAACTACCCATTGTCAACTGCAAATGTCAATTGCAATTATTATTTCTTAATAGCACGCATTATGGCGGTAACCGCGCCTGCAATGCCGAGCGACGAACTCTTTACGCATAGGTCGTAATTGTTCGGCGCGCCCCAATGTGTGTTTGTATAGTAATTGTAATGGTTTGCGCGAGCCTGATTTATGCGCACAATCTCGTCGTAAGCCTTCTCACCCTCGTACTTGAACTCTTCCATAACCCTGCGACGGGCAAACGGCATCGAAGCCGTTACAAACACATGGAAGCAGTTAGGGCTATCTCTCAGAATCCAGTTGGCACAACGACCAACGATTACACACGCGCCCTTCTGCGCCTCTTCTCTGATTATCTTAGACTGAGCCACGAACAGGCGGTCTTCGGGCGAGAAGCTCTCCTCTACCGGCTGTATGTTGTCCATCCACATATTCTTCCATATGCGCTGCCACACCGACATATTCTGCTCGTACTGAGCGATAAACGACGTTGGCAAGCCCGAATCGCACACGACCTTGTTGATAAGTTGCTGGTCTATGAAAGACCATCCGAGTTCGTTGGCAATCCGCTGACCAATCTCATGACCGCCGCTGCCAAACTCGCGCGCAATGGTTATAACCGTAATATTATTGTCGAGCACAACATCCTTCTCGTTATGGCGGTTAAGCCATGCCGTGATGCGCGGTCCAATCATCGACTGAATCTTCCCGGCAATAAGTCCGACGAGCAAGACAGAAACCAGAGTTCCCTCGCGCATCGCGCCCTGCTCAACAAGAAGATGCCACCCTAAGAAATATGCCATTGCCACGGCAACAAGAAGCATCGTTATATCGAAGACTCTCTTCACCCTTCCGAACGAAATCTTTGCCGCCCCGGATATGGCAAGCGCCAACCCCTCGACAGGAAGGAGCAACAGTTTTGATGTGACCTCGAACACCACGCCCAGTCCGATAAATAACGTGCTGGTAAGAATAAGCACAACGCTGTGCCAGTAGTGCGTAGGCACAAGATGCTGGGTAAACACGTTTGTAGCATCAATCAGAATTCCGAAGATGATGCTCGACAGGAACACCTGCAAATACTGCCTTTTGCTGTACCGTGACCTCTGAATAGCCATCTGCACAAGCAGAAACAGAGTATACAACACAATAACAGCCTGCCCCACAGTTACCGAACCAAACACAAGGCTCGCAATATAAGGCGGACAAAGCACCGGAATAACTCCCAGTCCCGATCTGATAGAAAGCGCGATACCAAAGGCTATCAGAAACAAGCCAACGGTAAACACAAAATATCTTTCTGCGTATTCTTTTTTCTTCATCTAAGTATTTTTTTTGCTGTTCTGAGAATAATACACTACCACAAAGTTACCTTTCCTATTGTCCCAAGGTCGAGCGTTGCCGTTCCAACCCCTAACGCCTTGAAAACGCGGCTTATAGTTGGTATTGTTACACTATGTCCTTTTTCTATGCGCGAAATCTGAGCCTTCTTCACACCAATTCGTTCGCCCAATTGTTGTTGAGTAAGATGCTGCATTGTACGCGCTTTTTTTACAGCTGCTCCAATCTCTGCTGCATGGACAGCCTCCTCAACCTGATGTTCAAAATCATCTCGTGCAGGAGTGCCAATCTTGCCGATTCTTTTGTCCAGCACCTCTTCGAAATCAATCAATTCCATATTTCCAACTTTTTTCATTGCTCATTTCTTTTTAGTTCAAAGTATTCCTTCCTAATCCTCTCAGCCTTGTTTATTTCCTTGGCGGGAGTTTTTGAGTCTTTTTTACAAGTCCGTGCGTAGCAATTACCAAAGTATCAGTCTCGGTGTCCCAGAAAGCGAACAAACGATAGGCAATGCCGCCAAACAATGTGCTAAACTCCCAGATATCAGAATTTTCCAATTTCTTGAATATTTCAGAATCCAAATCACCCATCTGGACTCTACGTATATTGTAGTACATCTTGTCCCTCGCTTTTAACGGCAGGGATTGCATGAAGTCATCTGCTTCCTTGGTCAAAAGTAACCGAAAACGAGGTTTATTCATACATTAGTTTCTTTAGTGCAAAGGTATAAAAAAAGTTTATTATCTACGAAACTTTTTGCATTTCTTGTTTGTTTATTAACACGCTATGCATTAAAACTTTACAACAAACAATCATATCCGAAGCGTGCGTAAACCATTCTGCACGGCAAATATAATGTTTTTGTTAATGTTTCTATACTTTTTTTAATAAAAAGTAACAACTTTTCACAATTTGTCTCCATCCTTCTACAATTTCACAGAATAAATATTGCATTTTAAAAATATTTTTTTAGATTTGCCACTATAAAGCAAATACTTATAAAATACTATAATATGGAGAATAAGATTCAAGAACTTACAGAAAAGCTCCTACAGGACGGAGTGGAAAAGGGTAAGGCCGAGGCTGAAAAAATAATCTCTGAAGCACAGCAGAAAGCTGCACAGATTATCGAGGAGGCAAAGGCTCAGGCTGCTGCCATCGAGGCTGAAGCACAGAAGAATGCCCGGGCACTCGATGCCAACACAAAGTCTGAAATTAAGATGTATGCAGCGCAGGCTCTCAATGCACTGAAGAGCGACGTTACAAATGTAGTTGGCGACAAGATTGTTAAGGAGGCGGCCGCACAAGTTGCAGGCGACAAAGCGTTTATGAACGAGTTCATCCTGAAACTCGCAGAAAAATGGGGAGCACAGGAAGACATCGTTATCACAACAGCCGATGCGGCAAGCCTAAAGGCTCTCTTTGCACAAAAGGCAAAGAATCTGCTCGACGCAGGCGTAAAGATTGAACAGGTTAACGGACAGAAGACTCTTTTCACTATACAGCCAGCCGACGGCTCGTATAAAGTAAATTTCGGAGAAGCCGAATTTGAGAATTATTTCAAGAATTTTCTACGTCCGCAGCTCGTGGACATGATTTTCTAAAAATATGGGAAACTTTTATTGCTTAATGACAGGTCTGCCCACCCTCAGCCTCAACGAGGCAGAGAAGGCATTGCCGGTTGCCAGCATAAAGGAACTTATTGAAGAAGAACAAGGACTGTCGGAGGCAGACCGCAAAATCATCTTCACTTTCTTCCTCGAAGGCGACTGCCGAAACCTCCTGTCGGTATTGCAACACCCCGAACTCGAACTGCCTCAGGTGGGCAACTACACGCGCGAAGAACTCAACGAGATGATTGAGGACGCACAGGATGATATGTTTGAGGACGACCCAAGATTCCCTGCCTTCATGCCACAATTCGTACGCGAATACAACGCGCTGAACGGACAGAAGGACTTCTTTGCCGAAGATGCCATAATGCTCTCGTACTGGGAATATGCACAGAAGGCAAAAAGCAGCCTCGTATCGGAATGGGCAAAACTGAACCTCAACATATCAAACCTTCTCACCGCACTTATCGCACGCCAGCAGAACTGGAACATATCAAGCTACATAAAGGGCGAGAACGAGGTTAACGAAACAATCCTTTCGAGCAAGGCAAAGGACTTCGACCTCGGTCGCGAATACGACTATGTAAGCCAGCTTATGCAGATTGTAGAGTGCGAGAATCCGGTAGAGAAAGAAAGGCGCATCGACGCTCTGAAGTGGCTGTGGCTCGACGACCAGACATTCTTCGACACCTTCAGCACCGATGCCGTGTATGCCTATCTTTGCAAGACGCAGATGCTGGAGCGATGGTACAAACTCGACCCGGCAAGAGGCAAGGAACGATTCGAGACAATTATCGAGAACCTACGAGGTGAGGCAAAAGTTCCGGAAGAGTTCTTGACATCTTCCAACAAAATCAACAGATAAAAAACAAAGAATTATATAAGGTATGACAAAAGGAACTGTTTCTGGCGTTATTGCCAATATGGTAACCATCAGCGTTGACGGTCCTGTTCGTCAGGGTGAAATATGCTTCATCGAGACAGGCGGCGACAAATTGATGTCTGAGGTCATCAAGGTTGTTGGCACTGATGCCTACGTGCAAGTGTTTGAGTCAACACGAGGACTGAAGGTTGGCGCGCCAACCGAATTTACAGGACGCATGCTTGAGATTGAGTTAGGACCGGGTATGCTTTCCAAAAACTACGACGGTTTGCAGAACGACCTCGACAAGATGGACGGCGTATTCCTGAAACGAGGACAACGCACCGAGCCGCTCGACCGCGACAAGGAATGGGACTTCACTCCTATCGCAAAGGTGGGCGACGAGGTTGAAGCATCGGCATGGCTCGCCGAAGTTATTGAAAACTCACAGAAACTGAAGGTAATGGTGCCTTTCCAGATGGAGGGCAAGGCCAAGGTTAAAGAGATAAAGCCGGCAGGCAAATACAAGGCTTACGACACAGTAGCCGTACTTACAAAAGAAGACGGCACCGACATCGAGGTGAACATGGTTCAGCACTGGCCTGTAAAGTTTGCCATGACAAACTACAAAGAGAAGCCACGTCCATTCAAACTGCTTGAAACAGGCGTGCGCACAATCGATACATTCAACCCAATCGTCGAGGGCGGTACGGGATTCATCCCGGGCCCGTTCGGTACTGGTAAGACCGTGCTTCAGCACGCAATCTCAAAGCAGGCCGAAGCCGACATCGTTATCATCGCAGCCTGCGGTGAGCGTGCCAACGAGGTTGTAGAAATCTTCACCGAGTTCCCTGAATTGGTAGACCCTCACACAGGCCGTAAGTTGATGGAGCGTACCATCATCATCGCCAACACATCAAACATGCCGGTTGCAGCCCGCGAGGCATCTGTATACACCGCCATGACAATGGCTGAGTACTACCGCTCAATGGGATTGCGCGTGCTTCTGATGGCGGACTCAACATCACGTTGGGCACAGGCTCTGCGCGAGATGTCAAACCGTATGGAGGAGTTGCCTGGACCTGATGCGTTCCCAATGGACTTGGGTGCCCTCATCTCTAACTTCTACGGTCGTGCAGGATATGTTTATCTTAACAACGGCGAAGTGGGCTCAATTACCTTCATCGGAACTGTATCACCAGCCGGTGGTAACCTTAAAGAGCCTGTAACCGAGAATACAAAGAAGGTTGCACGATGCTTCTACGGACTTGAGCAGGACCGCGCCGACAAGAAACGCTATCCGGCAGTAAACCCTATCGACTCATATTCAAAGTATCTTGAATACCCAGAGTTTGCAGAATATATCTCTAAGAAAATCAACGACAAGTGGATTCCAAAGGTTCTCGACCTGAAGACAAGAATGCAGCGCGGTAAGGAGATTGCCGAGCAGATTAACATCCTTGGCGACGACGGTGTACCTGTTGACTATCACGTTGTATTCTGGAAATCGGAGATTATCGACTTCGTTATCCTTCAGCAAGATGCGTTCGACGATGTTGATGCTGTGACAAGCCTTGAGCGTCAGGAGGAGATTCTGAACCTTGTTACGGAAATCTGCAACACCGAATTTGAGTTTAACGACTTCCTTGAGGTAGTAGACTTCTTCAAGAAGATGATTAACCTTTGCAAGCAGATGAACTACTCTGTATTCAAGTCTGAGCAATACTACGACTTTGTTAAACAGATTAAGGACATGCTTGCAAGCAACAAGAAATAATATGGCAACAGCGTTTCAGAAAGTATATACAAAGGTAAGCCAGATTACAAAGGCAACCTGCTCGCTTAAGGCTAAGGGAGTGGGCTACGATGAGTTGGCTACCATTAACGGCAAACTTGCACAGGTTGTAAAGATTGCCGGCGACGACGTTACACTTCAGGTGTTCGAAGGTACTGGCGGTATCTCAACCAACTCCGAGGTTATGTTCCTTGGCAAGGCTCCATCGCTTAAGGTGAGCGAGCAGTTGGCTGGACGCTTCTTCAATGCCTACGGAAACCCTATCGACGGTGGTCCGGAGATTGAGGGCAAGGAGGTTGAGATTGGCGGTCCTTCGGTAAACCCGGTAAGACGCCGTCAGCCATCAGAACTTATCGCAACAGGTATTGCAGGTATCGACCTTAACAATACACTCGTGTCAGGACAGAAGATTCCGTTCTTTGCCGACCCAGACCAGCCTTTCAACGAGGTAATGGCTATGGTGGCACTCCGCGCAAAGGCTGACAAGATTATCCTTGGCGGTATGGGTATGACTAACGATGACTACTACTTCTTCAAGAACACATTCTCTAACGCAGGTGCTCTTGACCGTATCATCGCCTTCATGAACACAACAGAAGACCCTGCCGTTGAGCGATTGCTTATTCCTGACATGGCACTTACGGCAGCCGAGTATTTCGCTGTAGAGAAGCACGAGAAAGTGCTCGTCCTGCTTACCGATATGACATCGTACGCAGAGTCTTTGTCTATCGTGTCTAACCGTATGGACCAGATTCCGTCTAAGGACTCTATGCCGGGTTCGCTCTACTCAGACCTTGCAAAGATTTACGAGAAGGCTGTTCAGTTCCCAGAAAGCGTGGGCGGCGGTTCTATCACCATCATTGCCGTAACAACGCTTAACGGTGGCGATATCACTCATGCCGTTCCTGATAATACAGGTTACATCACCGAGGGTCAGCTCTTCTTGCGCCGCGACTCAGACATCGGTAAGGTCATCATCGACCCATTCCGCTCACTTTCACGTCTGAAGCAGCTTGTTGCAGGAAAGAAGACAAGAAAAGACCACTCTCAGGTAATGAACGCGGCTATCCGTCTGTATTCAGATGCGGCTAACGCCAAGACAAAACTCGAGAACGGTTTCGACCTTACAGACTACGACAACCGCTGTCTGAACTTCGCAAAGGAATATGCAAACAAACTGCTTGCCATCGACGTAAACCTCGACACAACCGAGATGCTCGACGTTACATGGTCGCTGTTCAAGAAATACTTCAAGATTGAAGAGGTGAACATCAAGAAAGAGTTTACAGACATTTACTGGAAGTGATTTTTATAGCTTATGGCAATTAAGTTTCAATACAACAAGACATCGCTTCAGCAGATTGAGAAGAACCTGAAGATGCGACAGCGCACCTTGCCTATCATCAAGAGCAAGGAGACGGCGCTGCGCCTCGAGGTTAAGCGCTGCAAGGAGGATGCCGTGGCACTTGAGGAGAAACTGAAGAGCCAGATAGGTGGCTACGAGTCGATGTATGCCCTATGGGGCGAATTCGATGCCAATCTCGTAGCACTCAAGGATGTAGAGCTCGAAGTAAAGAAGATTGCAGGCGTTCGCGTGCCTGTGCTCAAAAACATCCAGCTTGAGGTCAAACCTTTTGGCCTTTTCAGTTCACCAAAATGGTACTTCGACGGCATCAGACTGTTGCAGGGACTTGCCAAGACAGCCGTTGAGCGAGAATTCGTGATGGCTAAGCTTGGACTGCTCGACCATGCCAGAAAAAAGACCACCCAAAAGGTGAACCTTTTTGAGAAGGTGCAGATTCCGGGATATCAGGAAGCTGTGCGCAAGATTAAGCGATTTATGGAGGACGAGGAGAATCTGTCTAAATCATCACAGAAGATTCTGAAGTCGCTCCAAGAAAAAAGAGCGAGAAAGGAGGAAGAGGAATCATGATACAGAAAATGAAAAAACTCACATTCCTTGTATACCATAAGGAATATGAAGAGTTCCTCGAAGAACTCCAGAAACTGGGAGTGGTACACTTGCAGAACGCCGACGACCAGTCGGCCGGAGACGAGCGCAACGCTGCCCTATACAGCGAGGTGAACAAACTCGAGGAAGAGTTGAAGCACGTTGCTGCCATTAAGAAGGAAATGGCTGACTTGAAAGGCATAGACATCGATACCGTAGTTGCGGGAAATGCCGATGCAGCCGCCGAAGCCATAGCCTTATACGAGCAGATAAAGGATAAGATAAGTGCAGCAAGCCAAAATGCTCTGCGATATGAGCACGATGCCGACGTGCTGCGCCCTTGGGGACAGTTCGGCCGCGAGCAGATTGAAAAGCTCGAGGCAAACAACATCCACATCCACTTCCATGCTGCTCCAAACTCTGTGTTCAAGAAGCAGTACGAGGCTTACACGTCGGGCGCAATAAGCCAAGACAAGAGCTACGTCTACTTCGTAAGTTTTACACAGAACGACGATGCCGACGAGGTTGATTTGGACGACATTCAGTTGCCAGACATCTCTCTAAGCGAGGCAGAAGAACAACTTTCTCTGACATTGAAAGAGGCTGAGTCTCTAAAAACACAGTTGTTGGAGAGTGCCGACGCGCTGCCACACGTTGTGGCTTACGAGAACTCGCTCATAAACAAGATTGAGTTTGAGAAGGCGCAGATTGACACCGCCTTGGCTGCCAACGGCAAAGTGATGGTTGTTGAAGGCTGGTTCCCTGTGAATCTGGAGGCTAAAGTGGAATCTTTCCTGAAGAAGGCCGACACTTACTACGACATCCGCGAGCCACAGAGCGAGGACGATGTGCCGATTATGTTAAAGAATAACAAGTTCACCAGCCTGTTTGAGGGTCTGACTAAGATGTACGGTTTCCCAAGTTACAACGAATGGGATCCGACACCAATAATCGCTCCGTTCTTTACTTTGTTCTTCGCCATCTGTATGGGCGATGCCGGCTATGGAATACTGATAGCACTCTATGGCTTGTTCGGCATAGCAGGAAAGACAAAGAAAGTGCCTATCCTTGGCGAGATGCTTGCCGGCAACGAAGCCACAGTTTTCGTTCTTGGCGTTGCCACAACGATTGTAGGTTTCTTCCTTGGCACATTCTTCGGAATAAACATTGTAGAGGCTGGCTGGATTCCGGCAACAACCGCTTTGGGAGGCATCTTGGCATGGCTTCAGGGCAATGTTCCAGGCACAGGATACTCAATACAGATGGCAGGTGCAATCTGCATCGGTGTATTCCACATCTGCCTTGCCATGATTATCAAAGCCTTGCTCTACACTCAGAAAGAAGGCTTCAAGTCGCAAATCAGCACTTGGGGATGGGTAATTCTGCTTGTAGGCAGCGTTATTACTGGCGTGCTTACTCTCGCAGGAGCTCTGTCGCAAGAGCAGATGCAGCTTGTCCTCATCGGAATAGGAGCCGTGGCAGCCGTTGCCATCTATCTGCTTAACGATGTTGGCAGAATGACAAACAGCCCGATAAAAGGTATCATCATCAATCCGCTTGCCGGACTGTACGACACGTACAACATGGCTTCGGGACTGATGGGCGACATTCTCTCTTACATCCGTATCTATGCCCTCTGTCTTGCCGGCGGTATGCTTGGCGGCGCGTTCAATATGATTGGCGACATGGTTAGAGGCGACGAGATGAGTTGGACGATTGTCTTTGCCGTTATAATATACGTTATCGGACATATCTTCAACTTGCTTATGTCGGCAATTTCAGCCTTTGTTCACCCATTGCGTCTAAACTTCGTAGAGTATTTCAAGAATGCCGGATACGAAGGTAGGGGAACGGGCTACAAGCCTTTCGAGGTAAAATAAAAAATTGATTAACAAAATTAAAAAATAGAAATTATGGATTTAATTCTTGGTTATCTTGGCTTGGGCCTTATGTTGGGCCTTGCCGGAATTGGAAGTAGTTATGGTACAACAATCGCAGGTACTGCTGCTGAAGGCGCATTGAAGAAAGACCTTTCAAAGAAAAGTAAATATCTGTTGCTTTCTGCCCTTCCTGCAACACAGGGTCTTTACGGTTTCGTTGCATTTCTTATGACAAAGGACAAACTTGCCGACCCAGCATTTGGTCCTCTTATGTTTGGTATCGGTCTTGGCGTAGGTATTGTATGTTTGCTCTCTGCAATCCGTCAGGGCAAGGTATGTGCAGCAGGTATTCAGGGTTTGGCACAGGGTCACGATGTTACAACTCAAACCATGATTTACGCAGCCCTTCCTGAGTTCTACGCAATTCTTGCATTGGTTGCATCACTTATGGTGTAAGTAATTCTTTTACAAAGAGAAATAAATTTAAGGCTGAATTCCAGATTTGGAGTTCAGCCTTTTTTTTGTAGTCATTAAATACAGAAATACCAGCAAGGGATGTCGATATAGGCTGTTGTCAGTAATAGAACAGCTATTGTCCGAAAATATCTGCAAGCTTCGCTTTTAGTTTCTCACCCTCCAAGTCGGTGGAGACAACCTTGCCATCCGGGGCAATGAGGATGACTGCCGGGATGCCTGTGATGCCGTAAAGTTCGCAAGCATCGCCTTTGCGAGCAGGACTGCGCAGAGCAGTCCAAGGCAGTTGATGCTTTTCAAGGGCTTTCAGCCATGCATCGCGGTTCTTGTCGCACGATACGCCAAAGAAGATGAGGCCACGGTCTTTGTAGGTAGCATAGATTTCCTTCATGAACGGGAAGGAGCGGATGCAGGGGCCACACCATGACGCCCAGAAATCAATCAGAACGTATTGGTCATGACCTGTGTATTCTGAAAGGCGGTGCATTGTGCCATCGGGAGCCTCGGCCTCAAAGTCGGGAGCTGGCTTGCCAGTGATATTCATTTGCTGAAGTATGCCCCAATACTCCTTCCATGGACATTCCATAGCAGGGTGGTGGGCGTAGGCTGCATCCTCTCGCATGAACTCGTTCATCTGCTCTAGTGTCAGGCTGCCCATACCCGTGTAAAGATACCATGCAGGGATAACATTGTCAAGGTTTTCGCGGATGTTCTGCCGGTTAGTGGCTAAAAGGTCGTCCATGTGGCTGTCGTACTTTTCCATATTCGCACTGTCCTTTGCCGTAGCATCGGGCAGTCCGTCCATCCTCATGGTGTTGATCCTTTTTTTGTCTTCGTCGCTAAGGCT
The DNA here is from genome assembly GCF_000702225.1 of Bacteroides sp. Ga6A2. Taxonomy (NCBI): domain Bacteria; kingdom Pseudomonadati; phylum Bacteroidota; class Bacteroidia; order Bacteroidales; family Bacteroidaceae; genus Bacteroides; species Bacteroides sp. Ga6A2. Next base: position 124,319 of record NZ_KL370874.1, read on the forward strand.
GTTCCACCACGACTGGACAACGCGACGGATTTCTCGCTCACGCATTTGGCAGCGGATGAAGCGTTGCTGCAATTTGCTACCTGACACTTCGCCTGTGACGAGATTGATGTTTGTCGGCATCTCTTCCACGATGAAGCGCAGGTCGTTTCCAGCATAGTCACCAATCTGGATGAATGTATGGCGAGGCTGTCGGCCTGTTACCTTGAACTTGCCATCAACGATGGGAAATTTCACTTTTTCGCCAATTGGTGCACATGGAAACATTGCCACATTGTCATGTGAACTGGTTGTGGTGCCAGTGATGACGAAATCGATGCTGTCTTCCACGATGGGAGTGAATGTCTGCGCCTGCCCCGCCATTGCAACGAGGGCAAGCAGTGCGGTGATGATCGTTTTTTTGTTACATAAAATGCTCACGCTCGGCCATCTGCAAACAAGTTTGCATGGCTCTCTCTTAATCGCATTTTTCATTGTTCTTTTCGTTTATATTTGTCCTTACTATTATTATATCCGTTCACGCGGAAATATGGCCTCCGAGGGCGTTAAACTTTCCTAATCGGACAAAGAAATGGCGTGAAACTGATTCCGCATCGGTTTCTGAGGCATCGCCAAACGCCTTACGCCCAGATACAAGTATCAGCTCACGCCATCTTGCGTGAGCATCAACTTCTATCATCCTTGGGCGTTCCTTATTTGGCGAATTACAGAAACCAAGAATCAAAAAGTCAACGCTTCCTTATGTCGTTCTATGTTACGTTCTATCCACTCATGTCATTTTAAGAGGTTTCTATTATCATCGTTCTCCAGCACACGCATCTGATTGATGGCTATCTGATTGAGGCGGACAAGGCGGTCGACCTGTGGCACTCCCTCATCAATGAGAACTGCATTGATGTTCTCCATATTTGCCAGACAAATAAGCTCGTTGATGGAAGCATAGTCACGGATGTTCCCTTTCAGTTCAGGATGGGCTTCACGCCATTGTTTGGCCGTCTGTCCGAACATGGCTACATTGAGTACGTCTGTCTCTTCAGCATAGATGATGCTGGCCTGTGCTGCCGTCACCTCTTCAGGAATTAGGTTCTGCTTGATGGCATCCGTGTGAATGCGGTAGTTGATTTTAGACAGTTCACGCTTCGCCGTCCACCCAAGTTGCTTCTGCTCTTCATCTTTCAGACGTTGGAACTCACGTATCAGATATACCTTGAACTCTGGGCTTATCCACATGGCAAACTCAAAGGCAATGTCTTTGTGTGCATAAGTGCCACCATAACGCCCTGCCTTTGAGATAATACCGATGGCATTAGTCTTTTCTGTCCACTCTTTAGCACTGAGACGGAAACGGTTCAACCCTGCCTGAGATTTAATTATGTCGAATTCGGCACAATTAAAATTCGGATTCATCAACCGCTCCCATATTCCAAGGAACTCAATGGTATTGCGGTTGCGCAGCCAGTTAGAAAAAAAGAACTCACCATCTTTCGCCTTCAACATATCTGTCAGGCTGATATAGTCATCTTCGTTCTGCTTTATGACCGTTATCTGCGTGTTCTGTATGTTATCTTTGCCATATTGTCTGCTGTTTTACAAACTTTGCGTTGCAAAGTTACAACTTTTCCACCAATTACAGATAACTTGCCATATTAATAAAGTGAAGAAGGCGTTTTTTACCGCATTTTGGCATCAAAACGTCACTTACAACTTTTTTTCCCTACCTTTTTGATTCACTTTGTACCAAAGATTTCCTGTCTGGCGACACATAAACATAGGTACGATTGACAATCAGTAATTCTGTCCATAGTTGACTTTGAATTATTATCCATCGTTGAATCCCAGATACTTAGAGAAACCGAGATACAATGACGGTACAACTGCCCCAATTTTGATGCTTTATCTTCTCTCTCTTGACTGACAAAAGACCTTCTCTATGCTCACCCAAGTTGGCAAAAGCTCAAAATGACTAAAAACGGACTATTAAATAATCTTAATGATTTGTTAAATCTTGTGCAGTTCTTATGATACAAAAACTGCTTGCTTTGGCACCCAAATCGGCAAATCGCAAATTGCACTTTTTTCTACCTTTCAACTTCGGGGTATATTTGTTTCTATCTGTATTACAAATACTTATAAAGGTAACAAACACTTCCACATGAATTCTTCACCAATTCCGTAGTACTTTAGTTAAACATATCATGTCAGAAAATTCACTTATTTTGTGTAACAAAACAAAAAAAAGAATTTCATTCAATGACATGACAAATATAAGCATAAAATCAGAGAAAATCACCGCTTTTGGAGATGTATTCTTCGTTTTGGACAAAATTGTCTCTACCATCTGTTCGTATATCTTCCCCCTTGCTTCCTCGTAGCTTCCCCGAACCTACTCCGTACCTACCCCGTAGCTACCCCGTCGCTTTCGGCTTGCTTCTCCCTTGCTATCGGCTTACTATCGGCTTACCAGAACGAACCTTGAACGTACCCTGCCCGAATCTTCAACGAACCCTGAACGTATCTTGAACGTATCTTCAACGTACCTTCCGGCTTACCACCCCCTTGCTTGATAATTGGCAAAGCACAATGGACAATTGACAATTCTTATTTCTGAAAAGAACTTTTCAATTCTCTCTCAAAAAAAATTGGGAATTGCAACCAACCGTTGTCAATTCCCAATCAAAACCTTTCGAATTACAATTCTCAACTAAAGAATTGGTGAAATCAATGAACTTTCATCGAAGCCTTTATCATATACCAGATGACGGCGATATACATAACGAACGACAGCACCTCGCTCCAACTGTTTGCCCACCATTCAGAATAGTCAATCTGCACGCCGGCAAAACGGAGCACGGCACTAACCACGCCCATCAGCGCACCACCGGCAATGAAGCCCGATGCAAGGAGCGTTCCCTTCTCGCCGCGCGCAGAATTAAGTTTGCTGTCGGTGCTGCGAGATGTTACGTACCAGTTTATTGCGCCGCCCACGATGAGAGGCAAATTAAGTTCCAGAGGAATGAACATTCCAAGGGTGAAAGCCAGAGCCGGCACTTTGAGCAGCGTGAGCACGAGGGCTATTGCCGCACCAATGCCATAGAGCATCCACGGAGCGCCCCTTCCGTTCATCAGCGGCTCGATGACGGCAGCCATGGCGTTGGCCTGAGGAGCGGCAAGTTGTCCGCTGGTAAAGCCGTAAGTCTTGTTAAGAATCATTATCACGCCCGAAACGGTGGCAGCCGACACAAGTACGCCGACAAACTTCCACGTTTCCTGCTTCTGCGGCGTGCTGCCAAGCCAGTAGCCCGTCTTTAGGTCGGTTATAAACGCTCCCGAAGTGCTGAGAGCCGTACACGTTACGCCGCCCATAATCATGGCAGCAACCATTCCGGCTGTTCCGTCGAGACCGATGGCTACGAGGATGACAGACGCAAGGATGAGCGTCATCAGCGTCATTCCCGATACAGGATTTGTACCAACGATGGCAATGGCATTTGCCGCCACGGTGGTAAAGAGAAAGGCGATAATGGTAAGCACCAAGATGGCTGTGATGCTGAACAGCCAAACACCATTCATAACACCAAACTGGAAGAACAAGAACGTAACGATAAGCGTTGCGATGATGCCTATGCAGACAATACGCATAGACAAATCGCGCTGAGTGCGAGGCTGTGCCTTGGCTGCCACATCCTTGTTGCCACGAAGTTCCTTTCCGGCAAGACTGACAGCGCCCTTTATCAGCCCCCAACTCTTAACTACGCCTATCACTCCAGCCATGGCAATACCGCCGATGCCAATATCCTTGGCATATTTGAATATCTCCTCGGGCGATGCCGATGATGCCGCAACACCTGCCGCAACCTCCATATCGGGGAAAATAAAGGCAATGGCTGGCACGATAACCCACCATACGGCAGCAGAGCCGAGGCAGATGATGAACGAATACTTGAATCCGACGATATAGCCGAGTCCGAGCAACGCAGCACCCGAATTGACCTTGAACACGAGTTTTGCCTTGTCTGCCAGAGCCTCGCCCCACGCAAAGCATCGCGAAGTAACATTCTCGTTCCACCATCCGAAGGTAGCGACAACAAAATCGTACAATCCGCCAATCAGTCCGGCAACAAGCAACGGCTTAGCCTGATCGCCGCCCTTCTCGCCCGACACGAGCACCTGAGTGCCTGCCGTAGCCTCGGGGAACGGATACTTTCCGTGCATATCCTTAACGAAATACTTGCGGAACGGTATCAGAAACAGTATTCCAAGTATTCCGCCAAGCAGAGAGGCAAAGAACACCTCGAAGAAATTAACGGTAAGTTCGGGAAATTTGGCCTGAAGAATGTAAAGAGCAGGCAGCGTGAAGATGGCTCCGGCAACAATCATGCCCGAGCACGCTCCTATGCTCTGTATCATCACGTTCTCGCCCAGCGCACCCTTGCGATGCGTTGCGCCCGACACGCCAACGGCAATGATGGCTATAGGGATGGCAGCCTCGAACACCTGTCCAACCTTCAGGCCTAAATAAGCGGCGGCCGCGCTGAACAGAACAGCCATCAGGATGCCCCACGTTACAGACCACACGGTAACTTCGCGCGGATTGCTGTCGGGCGACATCAACGGTTCGTAGGTCTCACCCTCTTTCAGTTCGCGCATGGCGTTCTCGGGCAGACCGACTTTCTTTTCAAAATCCTCCATAATTATTGATATTCATTTTTACACCCGACAAAGGAACAAAGAAAAAACCACAGATACAAGATACAGAATAAGTTTTTCTTCTTATTTTTGTACAAATTTAATATGATGCGAGACAACGGACGTTTACATTGGATTGACACCGCCAAGGCAATAGGCATGATTCTGGTTTACATGTATCATGCCGAGGTTAAGTATGGCTGCGAGAGCGAACTGCTGTTCAACCTGCGGTCGCCGTTCTATGTAAACGTGTTCTTCTTCGTGTCGGGCTTCCTGCTTTACAGATGCGGAAAATCGGCATCGGACATTGCCCGTAATGCGCTGCTTAGGATTTATCTGCCGTCGGTGCTGGTGGCATCGTTCTTGTTTGTGCCCAAGATGATGGCAAACGGCGGCGCGCTCGACTTCCGCGCCTTTCTGCCCGATGCCGTGGGCGGAGGGGCGTTCTGGTTCACGTCGGCCTTGATTGTTGCCGAACTAATCTGGTGCGGAATAGTTCTGCTTGGCAAGGATTTCAGACTTGCCAAAATAACGGCAATATCTGCCATCACGGCTACCGTTGCAATAATCTTTTTCAGGGATGAAAATGCAATAATGCACTTCAATTCTGGAATGTATTCCATGATTTTTCTTGCCGCCGGGACTCTTTTTTGCCATTTTGAGGATAAGATACAGATAGATTCGGGACTGCCCGTCTGCATTCTAACGATGACTGTTTCGTCTGTGCTGATAATCATCTTCGGCAGGCAGATGACGATAGACGTAGGCGCAATGGATTTTACTCTCTTCGGAATGATTATCGCCTTGGCTTCTACAATAGCCTTCGTAGGCATCTGCAAGAATATTCCGCCTTTTAAGCCGCTCTGCTTTATAGGGCAGCACACGCTTCTGTTCTATCTGCTCAGCACAGCCGTGCCTCAGGTTGTGAGCATAGGCATCAGGCAAACGCAATGCAGCCCACACCTTGGGGTTGCCATAGTGTGGGCTGCAAGTCTGACTATCGTCTATTTTATCGCAATACTTTTTTCACGTTTCCGTCCTCGCCTACGATGATGTTCACGCCTTCCTGCGCCTTCTTGTGCTTGCTTCCGTCTGGAGTGTAGATGCGCTCGGCATTCTGCTTCTTTACGGTCTTTGAAACGCTTGTCTCGCCCGACTTTCCGAAGACCAGAGGATTTTCGAGCGATGCGCCAACATACTTCTTTATCTCTGTCGGAACATTCTGCACGTTTGCAACTGTGTAGCTGTATGGCATTGTTACGTTTGTGCCGCTGCTGCTTGGGCTGAACGACTCGACGGTGTAGTTTGTCGAAGTCCATGTCCAACGCTTTGCGCTCGACTGCGAGAAGATGTTTCGCACGCCGCTGTCGAAATAGTTGCCTTCAATAAGGAACTCCGAATTCTTTCGCGGATTGATGCAAGGCGAGCCGTTTCCTTCGCAATCGTAATAGTTGTTAAGCATGTGGATTGTACCGAAGCGAGCCATTGGCATACGGGCGTTGCACTTTGTGCTCCAGTTGTTGAATGCGTATGTAATGTTAAGATTGTCCTCATCGGATGTATAAGAGTCGCTGCTGCCCACCAAGTTGGTGTTGCGGTGGTCGTAAGCGCGGTCGGTATAACTGAACGAGCACCACGAAACGGTAACGAAGTTAGAACCGTTGGTAATGTCGAAGTTGCCGTCGAGTCCGTCGGTAAAATCGCAGTGGTCAACCCACAAGTGAGTCGTTCCGGTGCAGCTGATAAGGTCGTTTCCGCTGATATCAACAGTTCCCGGACCTACGAACTTAAGGTTTCGGATTATGAGGTTATTGCATCCGCTAACCGACAAGATGCCGGAACTTCTGTAGCCCTCGCTGCTGTCGCCAGTATAATTTATAAGCAACTGGCGAGTAATATATTCGCGTCCTTCGCTCACGCTTGTGCCGTTAGTTAGCTTGCCGCCAGTTCCAGACGATGTTGAATAAGACTTAACATTATTATCGTCGAGCAGTTTGATAATCTCTGGAGTAACATACCACTTTGAGCAGATTCGCGCTCCGTTAATGCCCACGATTGTTTTGTTCTGAGCACCGCTGATGCCCACGTTCGACGACACGATGAAATCGCCGTCCGAGCCGTCGAGAATAATGATGTCGTTGTTCTTTACAGCATTCTGAATGGCCGACTTCATATCCGCCCCAGTAGATTTGAGCGTTATGGTTCTCTTCTGCGAAGAGCCTTCGCCGCCTGTTGTCGAATAGTCGTCGCCCGCAGTCATAGACGAGCAGTTTGTCCATCCGAAAGGCGCATTAAGATCGAGTGTTGAAAGATTTGTCTGTGCATTGCCTGCCATGGCAATCAGTACCGTGGCGGCAAAAACAGCCTTACGTTTGCAGTTAGTAATTGATAATAACATTTTTTTGCGTTGTTTGTTACGGCTGCAAATATACACTTAATTTTCTTTAAATATTCAGCGTTACGGCATTATTATTCTGCGTTTATGTTTTTTTAACGTAATTGTATGGGGTACAGCATTTCATATTGAAAGCATTTTCTTCAAAAGTGGTTACATTTTAATATTTAGAAGTACTTTATTTTACCAAATTGTAACAAGTTTTATTTTTACATAAACAAATTAACACAATTATTACAGTTTTAGTTACAAAATGCCGTATTTTTGCATCGTAAACATTTCAGACTGAGAGATACAACACAACACACAAACAAATTGTTAAACTAAAAAACACGAAACATGAAGAAAGTAAAAAGATTTGCAGGCTTGTTTATGATGCTCTTGGCAGCAACATTCGCAAAAGCTCAAGACGAAAGCAAGGTAGAGACCAGCATCTCGGCCGATGTGGTTAACCAGTACATCTGGCGTGGTCAGGACTTGGGCGGAACATCATTCCAGCCAACCCTCGGCATTGGCTGCGGCGGATTCTCGCTCAGCGCATGGGGAAGCACAGGTCTTACAAATCCTGATGACACGAAGGAGTTCGACATCACGGCAAGTTACACCATTGGCGGACTGACCGTTGGAATAACAGACTATTGGTTTAACAGCGGACTGGACGAGCGCAACAGATACTTCAGATACAACGCGCACAGCACAAACCACGTTTTCGAGGCTAACATAGGCTACGACTTCAAGGTGCTTAACGTGCAGTGGTACACAAACTTTGCCGGTAACGACGGCGCAAACAAGAGCGGAAAACGAGCTTACAGCAGCTATGCCGAGGTGAACGTGCCATTTGCCTTTGGCGGTGCTGAGTGGACGGCTACAGCTGGATGCGTTCCGTACGCAACAACCTTCTACGGAGCCGACAGATTTGCCATTACCAACCTTACACTAAAGGCTTCGAAAGAAATTAAGGTTACCGATTCGTTCAGCGTGCCAGTGTTTGCCGGCATAACCGCCAATCCATGCTCACAGAAGGCTTATCTGACCTTCGGCTTTACCTTACAGCCATAAAGAGTGGACTCTTGACTCTTTCTGCTTGAGAATTTCTCGGTTCTCAAAAAAAGCAATCAGACCTCGGTGCTTTCGGGCATCGGGGTCTTTCATTTCTTCTTTCTGAAAAGCAGACAAAAGGCAAGCAGCAGTACTATTCCGTAGTTTACGAACATTGCCGCAGAAAGGCTTTCTACACGCAGGTTGTAAACATCTTCCACTCCACTTCCCTCTACCAGATATTTGCCGTCTACAAGCGCATTTATCCATAGCAGAAACTCGATTACGGCTATGGCAACAAGCGCAATAACGAATAAAATGCGTTTCATCTCCTGAACTTTGATTTTACAAGATAGCACACGGCGACAACAGACGAGCCTGCCATTGCCAGAGCCATATCCTTCTGAGCGTCCCACATATCGCCCTGCTGACCATTGTAATAGTCGGCCTCTTCTGATGTCATGACGATGGTGAGAGTCCATTCAAAGAGTTCGTAAATCATGCTGCCTGTCTGTACAATGAGCCAAGCCACAAGAATCGGAATAATCTGCCTCTGCCCTATCCATCGGCGGCAAAGCCATACGAGGCAAGGAAACATCAGCAATCCGAAGGAAAAGTGAACCAAGCGGTCGTAATGGTTTCGCGTTCCTTGAAGGAAAGCGGCATCAGTAACTCCAACCGCAGCAAACCACTCTCTGTAAGGAACATACGAGTAGATATACCGTGCTCCGACAATGTGCAGAAGCGTGAAACACACTATCCCGATGAATGCCGAAAATGGCATCCGGTTTCTAACCACATCGGCGGCAAGCGGAAGCATTAGCAGAAGCGTTCCGGCATGTTGCAGAATCTGTTCCTGCGGATATATGGGGTTGATGCACGTCACAACCGTTACAGCCACAAGCATCAGCACCAGCGAGAGTTTTGTTCTGTTCATACCATTCGATTTTTTCAGCGCAAAAATATTGTTTTTCTTGTAAAAACACAATTCTTTATAAATAAACAAGCCCTGCCAACTACAAAAGCAGAAGGCAGGGCAGAGTTAAAATCATTACTTGAACTTTATGTCTGGGGGCACAATTCTGATGGTTGAGTGGTCATCAGATTGACGAGTCATCGGAATCTCGCCAGGCTGACAAAGTTTGTACACTTCGTTGTTAATGTAGTCGCTCAAATCAGATATGTTGCCTTTGTTTGCCCCAAAGTTCAGAAGATTGAGAAATGTGCGTGACGATGATTCAACCACCACCTTGCAAGTCTGGCTGCCCGTTGCAACAACCTTCATCTTTACGTTTTCCGAGAAGGGCGAAATCCACGCTCCATGCCGAGCCTCAACGATGAACAAGTCGTCGTTGAACTTAATGCTCGAAAATTTGGTGCGCTTCATCTCGAACAAATGCCTCACTGCCGTGTATGTTGCTCGGACATTATGAGGAAATTCAAGGGTTGTTGTTTCCATAATTGATTGTTTTATTTTTTTTACAGGTATCCTTCTATTTCTCCTCGTTCACTTCTGGTTCAGACACGTCCGTATTTGCCGTTTTTTTCTGTTCTTCATACTCTTTAGTCATACGTTCTTCCTCGGCTTTATCTGAAAGTTTGTTGATGATTTTCTGTTTGAGTTTCTCCTTACGCTCTGCTTCGAGTTTCTCCTTTTCGTCCTTCTTGGCTTTCATCGCGTTACAGATGTCCTCGACAGTGAAATCAATCTCCGTCGTATTATTCAAGTCCGCCTTTGACAGATACATATTCAACATAGCGTTTTTGATTTCGCGACCGTTGAAACCGTCCGCCAATTCGCTTGCCTCAGCCAACTTCTCATCAGTAAACGGTTCTTTGTGCGGCAGATTTTTCGGAATCTGTTTCTTGATGATTTCGATACGCGCTTCCTTGTTTGGTAGTTCAAACTTTATGTGCTTTTGAATGCGAGAATTGAACGCAGGGTCGAAGTTTGAAACTAAATTGGTTGCAAACAAAACTACTCCGTTATGTTCCTCCAACAAAATCAGCATTTGACTACGCAACGAGTTTAACGCTTGGTCGGTACTACTGCCGATATTCTCCACTCGCTTACCCAAGAACGAATCCGCTTCGTCGAAAAACATTACGGAATCAGTCTTTTCTGCGGTTTCAAACGCACGTTTAAGATTCTTGGCAGAATCACCGAGATACTTTGACTCGATCTCTGAATAGTTAAGTGCGAGCAACTTTTTGCCCAACTTCTTCGCAATTGCATGTGCACACATTGTCTTACCTGTACCTGCAGGACCGTGCATATTCAATATACTTTTTGCAACAGGTTCAATTTCACCGTAACCCCACAGATCGTAAATCAAGCCTTTACACTCGATAAGTTTTATCGAATCGTAAATGTCTTTTCGCAGTTCGTCAGAAATAATAATCTGTTCAAAACTGTATTTCGGATCTACCGGGAAAAACTGCTGTACCTCTTCGGACTTACGCGCTGTCGCTGCGGAAGCCTTCTCCATTGCTGGAACTTTTTCCGTTGTTGTTTGTTCGTTGGATTCTGATTTCTGTTCAAATACCAACTTCACAATTATCGCATAATCTGGAATAATCGACTCCAAGTCGGCGCGTTTTAACACCTCAACGACTTTGTTTTTAATGTCATAACTTCCTACAAGCGAAAAATTTGCGTTATCATTAATCAAAAAGGCTTCAACTCCCTTCTTTATTACAACACGACTACCATATTTTACAGTAAGCGGATAGCCAGAACATTGAATCACCGACCAAATAGCATCGTTGATTTGCTCCAACGCTATTCTCTGTTCATCTGTAACTTGTACTGTTATTTCCATTATTTATGCATATAATTCTTGTCCTTCATACAAAGATTCAGAAACACCTTTTTCTGACTCAATTTGTATATCATCATAATGTTCTCCCGTTTTTCTGTTATAGATACCAACATCGACCTTACGAGTATTCTTGCTTTTTATTAACAATTTCAAGGATTTATTGGGGTATTTTTCCTTGGCTTTATCTTTTACTACACTCGCATCAATGATTGTACTAACAATCAAAGCAACAGCAGCTCCAAACAGAAAGCCACCAGCTAACTCTAATAATATACCCCACATATTAACTTAAAACAACCAGTGGATCATTACCCAATATATCAGAAATCTTAGCATCTATAGATTTAGCATAAATCAACTTAGCATCCTCAAATTCGTCAGTATCTTTATTATACACTCCAAGCAGCAACGATACGTAGCCTTCCTTTTTCTCTGGATAAGGCTGATGTATCATTTCTTTGAGTTCAGCAGAATCGCCATTTGCAATAAACGGTGTGTGTACATCCTTGTCAAGATTCTTTGACTTGAAGAATGCCATGACCTCGTCGAAAGACAGTTCCGCATCCAAAATGTCTGATGTAAACTCAAACTTTGATTTTTTTCTTTGGCTATAAAAATACGCTCCTATAGCAGCTACTACTATAGTAACAAATGCAAAAACTTTCATTATTCTCATTGAATTTACTTTTTTTAACTTAAAACTACTAATGCGTCATTACCAAGAACTTCTTTCGTTTGGGCATCAAGTTCATCAGCCTCAACAACTGCCATGTCGGTAATCTCGTCGGTCTGTTGGTCGTAGATACCCTTGAAAAGTCCGACATCTTTGACTGGTGCAGTTTTCAACATATCCTTGATCTTGTTCTTGTCGCCGATGAAGGGGATGTGCCTTCCCTTCTGTAAGAATTTCTTCTTAAACCAATCAACGACATCATTGAAGAAGTTAAGAATACCGTCAATCACATCACAGATGAAATTAATAACGTGCTCAAAAAAGTTGCCGATTCCGGCCCAAATTTCTTCTAATATTCCCATTTTACTTGTTTAATTTAAGATTATTAACTTTTTTTCACCGAACAATTCATCAACGCTCTTAGTTATCTCCTTTGCATTGATTATTACGTAGAAATTTTTCTCTTGCGGCAACAACTCACGATCTTTTGAATATGCAAGATATATTATGCTGTCATAATCCTTGCCATTCTTTTTCATGGCTACAACCTCATTGCAGTTAGGAACCATACACTCCTTTGCAATCTCTACAATTTTATCCTTAGTTACAACTTCCACCTCATAAACTTTCATATTCTTTGGAAGTTGCTGTTCCGGATTCTCTGCACCACATAGCAAGACATTCAAAACCTTAGTAAATTCTTCAGCCAATACAACAAGCGTAGAATCTACTAAACTACCAGCATTTCTCAAATGTTCTTTAATACCCAAAATTGCGTCTCTAATAGAAAACATAATCTTATAAATTAGTTAATACTCTGAAATTTCACATTATTACATTGTATTTTTGTATAAAAACATTAACGTTTTCATACAAAAAATCCCTCAAGTTTTTATCCAACTTTATCAACTTGAAGATCTGCCATATTAAGGCAGCCAGCCTTCTTTATATCTATGCCGTAAAGGCGATAGAAGGCATCAATTACTGGCTGTCCGCCATTTGTCACAACAGGGTTACTCATACTCTGAGTTACAACCTGAACCGACATTCCCGGTTCGATACAAATACCATTGACCATCTTATGGTTCTTGGTGGTTATTCTATAAACTGCCATAATTTTATGTATTTTTCGTTGTCTGAAACAAATTTAGTGTGGGATTATAGTCTGAATACAATATTTAAATTTGTTTTTCATTAGCGAATTTACCTTTTGTTTATATAACGTAATACGATACGATACACAAACAATTTTATTAGAATACGAGCAATGTTTTATATATAATGTATGCCAAACATTCCCATTAGTTATAGAATTTTAATTTTTTCTATGACTATTGGCTCCAAGGATAGTCTCTTTAATTCATTATTCAGTTTCGACATATACACAAAAAAACGTGGAGCCAGTCCTGTCACTCGTTCCACTCTATAAAGGCCTTCGCATTGCCCGGATTGTCGAAACGAGCAACGCTGAAAGCCCCACGTTGATGCATATATAAAACCAACACGGCACAATGCCTTTCAGCAATGAGCCAATGATGACGTATATTATACATCCCAAGGGGCGTTCCCGTTGCTTTGTTTTTGACAATCCTTAGAGTTTGCGAAGTTCTTATAGAGTCAAAACCAAAGCGTAAAGGTACGCCTTTTATATGTATATGTGCCTTACCCCACTTTCCACCCTTAGGGGCTTTCAGCATGAATAAGACTCGACAAATATAGAAAAAATATTTATTGCCAAGAACAAAATGTTAAAAAAACTTAACAGACACGATAAAAAAGTTATTCAACTCTTTTGATACGTTGTTTTCCCTACACACAAAAAAACAGTCCTGCCAACCACCAGAACAGCGGGCAGGACTGCAAAATATAGAAAATTAAAACATCAGTTCTCCTTTCTCCACAAACGGCTCATATCCTCGAGGGTCTTGCCCTTTGTTTCGGGAACCATGCGCCAAACAAAGATGGCAGCCAGAACGCAGATTGCACCGTAGAGAGCGTATGCAAAGATGTGTCCGAAGCCGTCGCCGGCAGTCAGTTCCATGTTATACATCGGAACGAAGGTAGACGAAACAATGAAATTGGCAATCCACTGGAAAGCAACGGCAATAGCCACCGCAGCACCACGAATTGTGTTAGGGAAAATCTCGGCAATGAGTACCCAGCATATCGGTCCCCAACTGAACATGAACGACGCACTGTAAATCATGATGCTTGCAGCAGCAATCACAGGAGGCAGGCTGAGGAAGTTTACAAGCGCAAAGCCGAACGCTCCGACAGCCATTCCGATAGAACCACAGATGAGCAGAGGCTTGCGACCCAACTTCTCGACTGTGAAGATGGCAACCAGCGTGAACAGAATGTTTACAACACCCATGAACACGGTGAGCCACATTGGATTGTTAAATCCGCACGACTCGAAAATGCGAGGCGCAAAATAAAGCACCGCATTGATGCCCACAGCCTGCTGGAACACAGAAAGCATGATGCCCACAAAGATAACCACCCATCCGTAAGACAAGAGTTTCTCTGTCTTCTCGGTAGCGGTATTCTTTATGTCCTGAAGAATCTCGGCAGCCTTGTCGCTTCCGTTGATGCGCGAAAGCACATGCAGCGCCTTGTCATCATTGCCCACAAGAGCCAGATAGCGAGGAGTCTCGGGAACGAAGCACACCAGAAGTGCAAACAGTCCGGCAGGTACAGCCTCGCTCACAAACATATATCGCCATCCAACGGTCATGCACCATTCGGCCTCATTACCGTTTACAATCTTGTACACATTCTCGCCCACCTGCTCAACAATAGGAGCAACGTGGTCGCCAAGGATTACAAGATTTACAAAATAAACAACCAGCTGACCGAAGATTATGGCAAACTGGTTCCACGAAACCAATGTACCGCGAATGTTAGACGGAGCAACCTCGGCAATGTACATAGGGCACACAGCCGATGCCAAGCCCACACCTACACCGCCAAGCACACGGTAAAAGTTGAACGCCCAGAGTAGTGAGTAAGTTGGTTTTCCGTATTCGAAAAACAAAAACTCCGGATAGTACGAGCCGAGAGCCGAGAGAAAGAAGAGAACGCCTGCGAGAACAAGCGACTTCTTTCGGCCGAAGTTCGAAGCCAGATATCCGGAAACGGAACTTCCGATGATACAGCCAATGAGGGCACTCGATGATGAGATGCCGTGCCAGAAATCGGTATAAACAAAGTCCTGAGCACCAAGGAAGAAAGCCTGCAAGCCCTTCTCGGCACCAGAAATAACGGCTGTATCGTATCCAAACAATAAACCTCCCAGCACTGCCACGAGGACAATGCTGAAGAGGTATGATTTACTTCCTTTATCTTGCATAATAAAGTAATGGTAGGATTAAAGGTTACAGTATTGGTTCGATTAGCAGTACATGTTTACGATAGCCTCGTAAAGCTCCTGCTTACCGCTTGTCTGCTTAGGCTCACCGTTCTGCTTAGCATAAGCAACAATGTCCTCAAGGCTCAACTTGCCTTCCTCGAACTCCTTACCCTTGCCGCTGTCGAATGAAGCGTAGCGCTCAGCAACCATCTTCTTGATTGGAGAGTTCTCCAAAAGGTCAGCAGCGTTCTCCAAAGCGCGTGCCATTGCATCCATACCAGCGATGTGAGCGATGAAGATATCCTCAAGGTCAGTTGAGTTACGACGAGTCTTAGCGTCGAAGTTTGTACCACCGTTACCAAGACCACCGTTGCGGATAATCTGCATCATAGCCTGAATAAGCTCGAAGTTGTCGATAGGGAACTGGTCAGTATCCCAACCGTTCTGGTAGTCACCGCGGTTAGCGTCGATAGAGCCAAGCATACCGTTGTCAACAGCAGCAGCCAACTCGTGCTCGAATGTGTGACCAGCCAATGTTGCGTGGTTAACCTCGATGTTTACCTTGAAGTCCTTGTCAAGACCGTGTGCCTTCAAGAAACCGCAAACAGTCTCTGTATCAACATCATACTGATGCTTAGATGGCTCCATTGGCTTTGGCTCGATAAGGAATGTACCTGTAAAGCCCTTTGAACGAGCGTAGTCGCGAGCCTTAGTAAGCATAGTTGCCATGTGCTCCTTCTCACGCTTCATATCTGTATTAAGAAGGCTCATATAACCCTCGCGGCCACCCCAGAATACATAGTTTGTACCACCAAGTTCGATAGTTGCGTCGATAGCGTTCTTAATCTGAACACAAGCACGTGCAACAACGTCGAAGTCAGGGTTTGTAGAAGCACCGTTCATGTAGCGCTTGTTGCCGAATACGTTTGCAGTACCCCAAAGAAGTTTCTTGCCAGTAGCAGCCTGCTTCTCCTTAAGATATGCAACGATAGCCTTCATATTAGCCTCATACTCCTCGATAGTTGGAGCCTCCTCAACGAGGTCTACATCGTGGAAACAGTAGTACTCGATACCAAGCTTCTCCATAATCTCGAAACCTGCATCAGCCTTATTCTTAGCAACTTCCAAAGCATTTGCGCCCTGATTCCAAGGGAATGTCTTAGTACCGCCACCAAACTGGTCTGCGCCCTCAGCGCACAAAGTGTGCCACCAAGCCATAGCGAACTTCAACCAATCCTTCATCTTCTTACCCATGATGACCTTCTCTGCATCATAATAGTGGTAAGCCATCGGATTCTTACTGTCCTTACCCTCGAACTGGATTTTTTTCACGCCAGGAAAATACTCTTTTGCCATGATATTAAAAAATTAAAAAAGTTAAAATATTTTTGTTAATTACTTCTGTTTCTTTTATTTTATTGCTTTCTCCAAACGCTCCTTCCAGAGTTCGTAAGCATCGGTGTACTGCATGATGTTTGCAGTGTCAGGCTCGATAACGGCAAGTTTCTCGAGAGTTGAGAATGCCTCCTTGTTATCCTTGTAGATGCCTGCGCCGATACCTGCACCCTTGGCTGCACCAACAGAGCCGTCGGTCTCGTAAAGCTCGATTGTTGCACCGCTAACAGATGCCAGAGTGTTGCGGAAGATTGGGCTGAGGAACATGTTTGCCTTTCCAGCATGAATCTTGCTGATGTTCATGCCCATATCCTTCATGATGTTCATTCCGTAGTTGAATGCAAACACGATACCCTCCTGAGCCGCACGAAGCAAGTGCTGCTTGCCGTGAGAGTTGAAGTTTACGCCGTAGATTGTTGAACCAACCTCCTTGTTCTCGAGCATACGCTCTGCACCGTTACCGAAAGGAAGAATGCTTACGCCTGCGCTACCGATTGGAGCTGTCTCGGCAAGAGCGTTCATATCGGCATAAGAGATGCCCTCTGGAGCAACCGTACGGCGGCACCATGAGTTGAGGATACCTGTACCGTTGATGCAAAGCAAAACGCCAAGACGAACCTGCTCGGCAGAGTGGTTAACGTGTGCGAATGTGTTTACGCGTGATTTCTTGTCGTAGTTTACGTCGCCAAGAACGCCGTAAACAACGCCCGATGTACCGGCTGTTGAAGCAATCTCGCCCGGATTGAATACGTTGAGCGAAAGTGCGTTGTTAGGCTGGTCGCCTGCGCGGTATGTTACAGGAATGCCTTCTGCCAAGCCAAGTTCAGCAGCCGCTGCGGCTGTTACATGACCGCTGTCGCTGAATGTTGGACGGATTGTAGGGATTACAGTCTCGCCAATTCCGTAGTACTGAAGAAGGAAGTCGGCAACCTGATTGTTCTTGAAATCCCAGAGCATACCCTCGCTAAGACCAGATATTGTTGTAGATGTCTCGCCAGTGAGTCGCATTGCGATATAGTCGCCCGGAAGCATCATCTTGTCAACCTGAGCAAATACTTCAGGCTCGTTCTCCTTTACCCAAGCAAGCTTTGCTGCTGTAAAGTTGCCCGGAGAGTTAAGCAGATGACCAAGGCACTGCTCTGCCCCGAGGTCGAGGAACGCACGCTCGCCGTAAGGAACGGCACGAGAGTCGCACCAGATGATAGCAGGACGAAGAACTTCCTTGTTCTTGTCAACACAAACAAGTCCGTGCATCTGATAAGAGATACCGATTGCTGCGATGTCCTTTGGATTTGCGCCGCTCTCCTGAAGAATCTGCTTTGTGCTGAGTTTCAGGTTCTCCCACCACATTGCAGGCTTCTGCTCAGCCCATCCAGCCTTTACGGCAATAATCTCGGCCTCGCTCTTTGGAAAGAAGGCTGTTGAAACACACTTGCCAGTCTGAGCATCAACCAACGATGCCTTTACTGACGAACTACCTATATCATATCCTAATAGATACATAGCTAAAATGTCTTTTTGTTTATATCGTTATACCTTACAATTTAAATCGAACCTCTTAGGCGCTTGTACACCACTCTGTCGAACTTGTACAGATGAGCGGCGCGGTGCGGTACATCCTTTTCCAACTCGTCGAGTTGTACGATGTACTTCAGATTTGTCATCTTCTTGTGGAAGTTGCGGATGTCGAGTTTCTCGCCGTGGATGGTTTCGTAAACCGCACGCAACTGAAGCATGGTGAACTTGCGTGGCAGAATCTCGAATACTATCGAAGGCTGGACTTCAACATCGCGGCGTATTTTTCGTATAGCATCGGTAATAATCTGCCGGTGGTCGAATGCCAAATCTATGTCGTCGAGTTTCGAGACTGGCATCCATGTAGCCTGATACGTCTCGGTTAACTGTCGGAATTTCTTCTGTCTCACAAAAGCAATATACGATATAGAAACGATACGCTCCGGAGTCGAAGCCAAGCCGTGAGTCCGCTCGAGCCACTGCACATCCTCGGCACGGCGAAGGCGGTCAATCTCACCATAAGCGCGGAACTGTTCTAGGCTTACGTACTTGAGTCCGGTGCAATCGACAAGCACTCTTTTTGCGGCATCGTCGAGGCTCTCGTCCATGTAAATAGGGCTGCCGGGTAGTTTGTACGGTGAATAAGCCTTTTCATCACCCGCCTGCAATCGTTTTATCAGCAGGACGTTTAGTTCCTTGTCATCAAAACCTATAACCACGCAGTCAACCGAAACGTTAACATTTAGGCTATGGTTTATTTTCGCGCTTTCCTTGTTCACTTCTATATTACTGATTTGATTAGACGGTGCAAATATATCTGATAAATTCAGCAAAAACAAACTTTTTAACTTTTTTTTACAATGTTATAAAACACTTATTTTCAATTTTTTAAAACTTGTACTTTTTACAATAACAAAACATTCTGCTTATTGTAACAAGTACAACATGTTATATTACAGTATTTTGCGCCATCCTGAGAGGGTGGTTATTGTACATTTTACAGTATCAGATGAGTCGTTCAGCAAAAGCGATTTTCAGCAATATTTTCCAACTCAGGAAAGCCTTCTGCCGAGCCGCGTTTCGCAACAGACTTGCTTTATATCAATTTTTGTTTTATATTTGCATCTGATTTTTATTAACTAACTTTTATTTTAGTAACAAAAAACCATGACCTTTATTAACTCACTACTTGGCAGAAGCATCGCAGCAGGATGTCTGTCTGCCTTCATCGCCATTTCGGCAACAGCACAGGAAATCAGAAGCATCGACAAATCGGTCTACGACAACATTCCTTTCGAAATGGAACAGGTTAAGACCGTTTCGTTCCCCGATTACAAAGTAAACATCAAGGATTTTGGAGCGGTGGCAGACGGAACGACTCTCTGCACCGAGGCGATAAACAAAGCCATAAGAGACGTAAACAAGCATGGCGGCGGCGTGGTGGTGATCCCTACCGGAATGTGGCTCACCGGCCCTATCGAGATGCTTAGCAACGTAAATCTCTACACCGAGCAGAACGCGATGGTTCTGTTTACCGGCGACCACACAAAATACGAGGTGGTTGAGACGATTTTCGAAGGAATAAAGACCTTCCGCTGCCAGTCGCCTATCTTTGCCAAAGATGCCGAGAACATAGCCATAACTGGCAAAGGAATATTCGACGGCAACGGCTGGACTTGGAGAGCCGTAAAGAAAAGCAAACTCACCGAGAGCGAATGGAAGAAAATCAAGGCGAGAAAATATGGCTACATTCAGGAAGACCGCCAGTGGTTTCCGAGCGAGGCTTCGTACAAGGGATATAAGATGTGTACAAACTTCAACAATCCAGACGGTCTGAAGACAAAGGCTGAATGGGAGGCCATTAGAGACTGGCTGCGCCCTGTTTTGGTAGATTTTGTAGGCTGCAAGCGCGTTCTCTTCCAAGACGCGACGTTCAGAAACTCACCAAGTTGGTGTCTGCACCCAATGATGTGCCAAGATGTGATTCTGAACAATGTTACAGTCTACAATCCGTGGAACGCTCAGAACGGCGACGCGCTCGATCTTGAATCGTGCGACCGCGCGCTTATTCTGAACAGCACCTTCGATGCCGGCGACGATGCCATCTGCATAAAATCAGGAAAGGATGCCGAAGGACGCAAGCGCAACGCTCCGTGCAAGAACGTCATCGCCAAGAACAATACGGTTTATCACGGTCACGGCGGATTTGTGGTGGGCAGCGAGATGAGCGGCGGTGCATACAACATTCTGATTGAGAACAGCACGTTTATCGGCACAGACATCGGTCTGCGCTTCAAGAGCACGAGAGGTCGTGGCGGTGTGGTAAGAAACATCTATTGCCGCAACATCAACATGTTCGAGATTGCCGGCGAGAACATCATCTTCAACCTTTATTACGGCGGAAAAGACCCGCTATCGGCAGGCAACGGCGAAACGACAAACGAGGCCATTCCTGAGGTAAACGAAGGTACGCCTTGCTTCCGCGATATATACATCAGCAACATCATCTGCCACGGAGGCAACCGCGCATTCTTCTTCAACGGTCTACCAGAGATGCCAATCAACAACATCAATCTTGACAACGTGAAGATTATCGACGCTCAGAGAAGTGCGGAAATCTGCCAAGGCGAGAACATCAGCATAAATAATGTAACGGTTACGACAAAAGACGGCTCGCCTGCCATAAAGATAAAAAATGCCACTAACGTGAAAGTTAATGGCAAGAATATAAAAAAGATTGATTCGAAAGGAAAAGATTTGTAGAAATAAAAGAGGGTGCGTCAAAAATGCGCCTTCACTACTTTCAAGTTGTAATCCGAGTATCTCTAAGAGTAAAGGAAAAAGCCATTTCTTGACTATAAAATGAGTTTAGAAATGGCTTTCCCTATTAAACCCAAATCGGTTATTAGGATGGCTATTTTCGTGGTTGCTTTCATAACCGTTTGATAACAAACACTTTACAAATTGAATTATCTAATGACCGCCATTAGAAAAACGACTTTACAAGCACCTTACTTTCAAGGCTTTACAAACTTAACCACGGATTTATGAACTTCTAACGACCGATTTGGGTTAAAATGTTTCAATCTGTAAGATTTTCAAAATGGCATTTGCATTTTGACACACCCTCTTTTAATCTTCTTGCGACAATAATCTCTTTTTAATACTCCGAAGGTATGCGCGTAAATTAAAAGGTTTAATCAAAAACTTCACGGCACACAAAAATGAAGGGTTCATTTCTGACGCAACATATCCAAAATTTTCGGGGCTAAAACTAAAAGCGGCCGACAACAAACGATTTCTATGACTTACGACAAAAGCATTTGCAACATTATTTCCATGCAACAACTCAACCCACAACGGTTTTGTCTTGATATCTATTACAGGGATGAACTTCTTAACATATCTATGATCCCAATAATATACTGTCTTTAATGTTCCGTCATTTTTTTCAACTAACGAAGAAAAATGATTATTTCGATAATAATACTTCTGTACAATGTTATCTTTTACATTATATTGATATCCATACAGAAAATTATACATACAGCATTTTCTATCTTTTAGAAATTGTTGTTGTACAGTTTCTACCATATCGCAATGAAAAGCATCATCATTGTCTATACGAGTAGTAATATAATAATCTGCAGTATCTTCAGAATTGCGAGCAATCATTTCGTTTATGAATTTCGGCATTACGAAACACTGTATTTTCGTACCATACAATATCTTTGAATAATCTGGAAGATTTACAAGATTTGCATATTTATTATAATATTGAATTTCTTCATTCTCCCAATTTTCACGATTACAATATTCTTCGGAATTTAGATACAGGATCTTCAAGTTTTCATAATTGTTTCCCAACACTTGGATTCTATTTTTTATTGCTGATGGCGTATCGATATCCATCAGCAAGAACCACTTAAAATTCTGATTTGTTTGTTTTCTTATTGAAGGATAACAATACCGTTCAAACAAATCCAATCTTTTCGACAAATAATCCTCGTCGATATTATTTAATGATTTTCCGTTTGTTCCCTTAGGAAATAAACGAAGATTAAACCTTGTGATAATATAATGCAGAAACAACATATTTTAAATATTATTCATTCTACAAAAATCTATATCAAAACATTTTCTCTATCTCGCTACATTTCTTTATTACCAAAACGCGCTTGCCGTCGGGCGTGAGGTTTGGCATTGTTGAGACGAAAAGGGTTGAGACAAGTTCGTGCATCTCATACGGAGTGAGGAACTGGCCAACCGGAATCGCCGCACGATTTGCCAACTTGACAGCCAGTTGCTCGCGAACCTCCTCTTTCACATCCTTGCTCTTTTCGAGAGCCGTATGGATTAGTTCCTGAATCATTCCGGCGGCATCGAGACCTTCCATATCGGCTGGAATTCCGGCGATGGAGAAACTGCCTCCGCCAAGATTGTTTATCTCGAAGCCCAGGATCTCGATATCGTCGATGATGCTTTCGAGCACCACCGCCTCGGATGCCGAAACGCGAAGCATCTCGGGGAAGATGAGTTTCTGTGTGGCACTTTTGCGAGTCTCGAACTGGCTCATCAGATGGTCGAAAATGATTCGGGCGCTGGCTCTGTGCTGGTCTATAATCATTATTCCGCCACTCGTTGGAGTGATGATGTACTGTCCCTGAATCTGAAGATAATCAGCCGAAGCGGCTTCGCTCTTCGTCTCCTTCTGCACCGAAGCGACTGTGTCTGGCTCGTCCTCCTCGTTCATTGCCGAGCGGAAGGTCTGCTCCTCTTGCGAGAAAAGCTGCGCATCCATCTGAGGCTCATCGAAATTAAGGTCTACCGTCTCGCCCTTCTCGAAGCCATTGTAGAGTGGTTCCCAGTCGGGAACAGACTTACGGTTTGACGGCGAACTGCCGAACGATGGCGCAGATGCCGGCCTTGACATGGCATCGAACGGATTGTAGTTTGGGTCGAAATCAACAGTCGGAACGCTTACGGCATCGCTACCCATCAGCGGAACAATATCTACGTTGCCTTCCTGGTCAAAATCTATGCTCGGCGCAGCGTTGAACTTGCCCAGACTCTCCTTCACGGCAGCGGCTATAATCTGCCAGATAGCCTGTTCGTTTTCAAATTTTATCTCGGTCTTCGTTGGATGAATGTTCACATCAATATTTTCCGGCTCGACCTCGAATTCGAGGAAATAAGGCACTTGCTCGCCTTGCGGAACAAGACGCTCGTAAGCCTCGGTAACAGCCTTGTGGAAGTACGGATGGCGCATGTATCTGCCGTTCACGAAGAAGAACTGATGCGCGCCCTTCTTCTTGGCAGCCTCGGGAAGTCCGACGTAGCCTTTAATCTTTACGAGCGATGTCTCAACCTCGACCGGCAGCAGCTGCTGGTTTATCTTCTTTCCGAACAGAGCCGTGATGCGCTGGCGGAAAGTTGAGACAGGCAGACGGTACATCTCGCTCTCGTTGCTGTAGAGCGAGAATCCAACTTCGGGATGGACGAGGACGATGCGCTCGAACTCCTGAAGTATGTTGTTCATCTCTACCTGATTGCTTTTCAGAAACTTACGGCGAGCCGGAATATTAAAGAAAAGATTCCTTACGCAGAAGTTACTGCCCTCGGCGCAGTTTGTCGGCTCCTGATGCTCGAGCATTCCGCCCGATATAACTATCTGAGTGCCAAGTTCGTCGTCGGCGCGACGCGTCTTCAGTTCGACTTGCGACACAGCGGCAATTGATGCCAACGCCTCGCCACGGAATCCCATGGTGTGAAGGTTGAACAAATCCTCGGCCTTGCGGATCTTCGAAGTGGCATGACGCTCGAACGACATTCGCGCATCCGTTTCAGACATGCCCTTTCCATCATCAATAATCTGGATGCTGGTGCGTCCGGCATCCATAATCAAAACATCTATCTGGGTTGCTCCGGCATCGAGCGCATTCTCGACAAGCTCCTTTACGACCGATGACGGACGCTGGACAACCTCTCCCGCAGCAATCTGGTTAGCAACCGAATCGGGAAGCAACTTAATTATATCGGCCATGATGTGTAGTTAAAACGAAAATTTTCCGGTCATCAAATAATGAAGAATGAATATAGCAATGGCAAGCAGCACAAGAAGTGTCTGGAAACTCAGGTGACGTTTCTTGTACTTTTTCAAGTGCTTGGTATGCTCCGAGAACTTGCCGCGCAAATCCTCTGGCTTGAACTCCTTTGGAGGCAACATTCCGAGGTCGCGCTTGGCGTTTTCCTCAATCTGCTTCAGTTTCTCCTTACGCTCGTCTACATAGATGTAGTTGTGTTGAAAGCCGCGTGGCTTTCGTGCGTTGAACATAAAAAATCCCATAATCTCTATTCCTCCTTAGTTTTGTTTTTTTTCTTCAGTTTCTGTAGCGGTGCAGAGCGTCGGTTCTGAATAACGAGTTCCTGCTCTTTCTTCTTTCCGCGCCAGTTAAAAATGTCGTCCTTGTCGGTAGGGCGAATATAATCGAACCACGCAAACCCGTCGAGATAGCGTTTGTTCTCGGGAGCCTGATCGAGCGGATACAGAACGCCGTTCGACTGCGGACTCATTATAATCTTTTGCAGTTTGTTTTCCTTGATAAAGAGGCTCAACTTGCTCGTCTCGGCATAGTTAAGACCGATTATCAGACTATCGTCGTCGAGCGGATAGTAAATTGAGCGCACATTGTTAAGCACATCAGCCTGATGCATCTTTCCGTCGGTGAAGAAAGCCTTCATCTCCTTGCCCGAAACCTGATTGTAGTGCGTGCTGTCCATCTTCTCTACACTCATTGCCTGACGCTGAACGTGAGCCCAGTCGATGGTGCTGTCGCGCATGTAAACCGAGATTTCCTCGCCAACAAGCTGCTGATTGTTATTCCACACAATCGGATTGTCGTACATCGTCATACAACTGTCTTTCGAACTAAAAACCAGCGAGTCGCATACCGCCTGAACATCTTTTCTGAAGGCGCGGACCTTGTGATAGGCGTGCATCTTACGGTAAGCCGAATCGGTCTCGATGTTGAAAGTCTGAAGTCTGAACGTATCGGCATGCATGTAGAGCGTATCGGGACCTTGCGAGAAATCTATCGCCACCGCGCTGTCGTATGCCACGGCATAGCCTGTCTTTTCGTTGTAGTAGCAGTAGTTTCCGGTGAATCCGTTCTTATTAACCGTATCTGTGTAGACGATATTGCGGAATGCCTTGCCCACACCTGTCTTGCGGTCGTAGAAGAGGCTGTCGCCGATGAGCGACTTACCGTCGTTGTTGCTCAACTTTGAGCGGCCGAACATTCGGGCACGGTCGCTGCGTGTGTCGTAGAATCCAAGTTCGGAATAAATGTGATTGTCGTCGCTGTAAATATCCGACGGACCAACGATGTTGGCAATTCCGTTGGTTGTGTTGTAGCGCAGAGTATCGGACGTAAGCGTGTACTTTGGATTCACGAGTTTTACATGATAATTGAACGTTGCCATCTTTGTGCCCGTGTTGTACTCGCCCCAGTCGGATGTGAGCACGTTGTCGCCGTCAATCATCGTTCCGCCGTTCATGAAATAGCCGAGATTGTATATGCGGTCGTAGTCAAGGCTGTCGGTTGTGAGCGTCGTTGTCTTGTGGCGAAGTTTTACGTCCTCGCGAAGTTGGGCCAACTGCTCCTCTCCGTCGTAGTAGAGATGCTTTCCGCGAAGCGAGAGCGTGTCGCCTTGCTTCATGCGCACGTTGCCGAACGCCTCGAACGAGTTTGAAGCCTCGTAGTAGCACGCGCTGTCGCAATACATGTACATCGTGCCGTGGCGGAACGCTACGTTTCCGCGCAGAATCTGTGCCTCCGGATTCTGGAACTTGTTGTAAAACAGTTCGTCGGAATGAATCAGAAACACCTTTTTGTCGTCTGCGCCCTGCGCCGCCGTTTTTTTCTTCTTGGGCACGAAAGTCGATGTGCCAGCCAGAAGACTAATACCAAACAAGCACAGAATACCAAAAATTAGCATTCTGTGCCCGTAGAAATATCTGTCTATTCTGTATTTCATTATTTAATCCAACCAGAATACTTGAAGTTACAGTTTTTGAAATCGTCGTTAACTCTGACGTATGTATTCTTCAACTTGTCCTTTATCCACTGCTCGAGTTTCTCCTCGCGCTTCTTCTCAACAACAACGTCCTTAAGACGCTGGAAATCGTCCTTCAGAGTAGCCTTGTGGCCGTTTACACGCTGACGGAGTTTGACGATGGCGCAGACTTCCTTTCCCTTGCTGTTTACCATTGTGAAAGCCTTCGAAATCTCGCCCACTTGCATCTTGTCAACAACCTTTGCAATCTCGGCAGGAAGGTCTTGCATCTCGAACTTCGGAGTGCCGTCTTTCTGGTTTGCCATCAAACCACGGTTGTTTCGTGTGTCCTTATCAGCAGAAAGAGCCGCTGCAGCCTCCTCGAATGGGAACTTTTCGCTGCGGATGTCATCGGCAATGCTGTCGAGGCGTGCGATGCCAGCCTCAAGGTCGGCAGAAGCCACCCTCGGCTTACGCAGAATGTGACGGGTATTGATTTTGTCGCCTCGCTTCTCGATAAGCTGTATGATGTGGAATCCGAATTCAGACTCAACAATCTTCGAAACCTTCTTTGGGTCGGTAAGGTTGAACGCCACGTTGGCATATTCAGGAACAAGTTCGCCGCGTCCCATGAAACCGAGTTCGCCGCCGCGACGTGCCGATGCCTGGTCTTCTGAATAAAGCAAAGCAAGAGTTGAGAATGAAGTCTCGCCCTTGTTCACGCGGTCGGTATAACTTCTCATCTCATCCTTTATGCGGTCAATCTCTGTCTGCGGAATGCGCGGCTGGAGAGTGATAATCTGCACCTCAACGCTTGTAGGAACATAAGGTATGCTGTCTTGCGGAATGTTTGCGAAATATCGTCTCACCTCGGCTGGTGTAAGTTTGATGTCGCCCACAAGCTGCTGCTGCATCTTCTGCACCGTGAGTCCGTCTTTTATGTTGTCGTGCAATTGCTCGCGAATCTGAGTAGAAGGTTTATTGAAATATTCCTCCATCTTCTCCTTCGAGCCAATCTGCTGGATGTACCAGTTCATCTGCTGTTCAACTCTCTGCTGAACCTCGCTTTCTGTGACCTCGATACTATCGATAGCCGCCTGATGCAGGTATAGTTTCTGGATAGCCATCTGTTCAGGTATCACGCAGTCTGGGGCGCCGTCCCACTTCTGTCCTTCGTACTGGGCTCTGAGGCGTTCTGCCTCGATGTCTGATTTCAGTATAGCCTCATCACCAACAACCCAAACGACCTCATCAATTACATTTTTTTGAGCATTTGCTGTTACGCCGGCAAAAGCCAATGCCACGCAGAGCAAATATTTCAAGTCAAATATTTTACGCATTTTTTATTACTATAAATAAATCTTCGGTGCGAAGATAATACAAAAAAAATTATTTCAATGATTATTAACGGTTTTTAAAGCTTCTTGTTTTATTTCAACCGGATATTTTTTTCTAAGAGCATCAATCCAGCCCTCTTCGAGCACTTTCTGATAGTCTTTTACCAGTTGAGTCTTTACATCGCGATAGCTTTCGGGCTGAGCAATCTTGCGCCCTTCGAGAACCACCTCGGGATAGGTTTCGTACTTCTTCAGTTCGGCATTTTTCTGCTTGAAGATGGCATTGTCTACCGACTGATGGTCGCCTTGCCGAAAGATGCCCTTCTCCACCCTGCACAACTTTTCGGAAGGCGTGTTTATCTGCGTCTCGATGATGTTCTCCCACAGGTCTTCGGGCTGCTTCTTCAGAGCCTCCCTGACGCGCTTTGCAACATCCTTGTCGGCGCAATGTATAACCAAGCCCTTGAATCGCGGCGAAACCCACAGATACTCGCTCTCGTGCAGACGGTAGAAATGGTCGAGCGCACCCTCGTCGGCTGCGGCCTTGTCCCACACTTCGCGCTGCGATGCCTCGAAGAGCAAGAGCCCTTCGCGATACTCCTGAATAAGATATTTCAGATTGATGTCGCGCGCCGTCTGCTCGTCGGTGAGTTGCTGCATAACCTGCTCGGCAGTAAGGGTATAGCCCGATGCCTGAACAATCTGATTTATGCGGGCATCGGCTCCTTGGTCAGCAAGTCCGCTGGCGAGCATCTTTGCTATGAGCGACGAACGGAGTTGCGAGTATGGTTCAAGATGCTTGAAGCCTATCTTCTTTACTATGTGAAAACCGAGCGGCGTCACGAACACGCGCGAGAGTTGTCCGTTAGTCATGGCAAAAGCCACTTCTTCGAACTCTTTGAGCGTGCGATACTTGCCAAACCACGGAAGTTCGCCGCCATTTGCCGCGCTTGCCGCATCTTGCGAATAGCGTCGCGCCATCTGTGCGAAATCGGCTCCGCACAGCAATGCCTGATAGATGGAATCGGCCCTGTTCTTGATTGCAATTCGTTTGGATTCAGGCTCGTTCACTCCTACCCTCAGAAGGATGTGAGCCACCTTGACCATTCCATCGGGTTCGGTCTCGGCATAGAGATTGTTGTAATACTCAATGGCTCTCTGCTCAGCAAAGCCTTGGTCGGCAATGAGCGGACGAATCTGCTGATTTCGGTACATGCTGAATTCGTTGCGGAACGTGGTCAGAGTATCGTAGCCGGCATCTTCGGCGGCAGCCACCTTCAGCTTGTAGTCGACGAACATCGGCACATAATCCATAATAGCCTTAAGGCTGCGGATGTCGCCGTTGTTATTTTTGTTGAACGAATACTCGAACTCCGAACGAAGCACATCCTTGCCGTTAATCCTCATCACCACAGGGTCTTGCGCCGAGAGATGGACAGAGCCCACAAGAACAAGAAAAAACAAAAGACTACTTTTCAAAGTCATTTTTTAGGTTTAAATCAATATTCGGGCGCAAATATACAAAAAAATAAGAAGAGAACATTCAATAAAAATGCTCTCTTCTTTGTATTGTGGAGTAAAAGTTTTTAACATCGCGCAAATATCACCCTATCAATTTACGGGCGAGAACATCGTGTATTTTTCATTTTCCCATTTTTTTGAATAGCCACCAACTTTTTTCATAAACTTAATTTCAGGGCAATTTTTGTCCTGCATATCGCTCTTTCTCAACAAGACATCGGGCTTTTCTTTTGTTTTCTCGTAAGTTGAAATTATAGAATTATAAACAGTCCTGTTAGTTCCCCAGTTCTTCGGAGAATTGTTATACAAAACCTTTTCCATTGAGACAGCAAGCATCAAGTCCCACTTGCTGCCAATCAATATTGTTTTCTGACTAAGCAACGGCTTTACTTCCTTAATGTAGTATGAGAAATCTGCGGCTTTCGTCGAGTCGGTATACGCGTATTTCAGCATTGGGCAGTTTGCGACCTCAAACCGTCTTTCACTTCTCGATGTATACTCGGTAAAAGCATTATTGTTCGAGGAAAAGCAATTATACACTATCGCCACGCACAACGAAGCGGTGTATAAATAAAAAGTGAGCCGACAAGCAACATTATTTCTTTTCACAAGTATTAAAGAATAAAATACAAACGGAGCTATTGCCGCTGCATAAATGTAAGAAATAGAGACTCTAAAATAATAGTCTGAGCCGAAAGGCATCACATACAGTACCACCAACAATAGTAAAGCCAAGAATCTGTTTGGTTTAGAATATTTTACCACATACAACAAAACGAACGAAGCCCAAGCCAAGAAATATGTTCGTATTGTCAATGGCATTACAACAAACGTATGAACAGATTTTGCAATAAATGCCACGATTATAAGATATGCAATCCATTTAAATTTAAGTTTGTAGGCATACTTCACAAGTACAAGAACCGCTACATTTTTCAGCATTATAACCAAAATGCTTTTTATCTGCACCGCTGCCTCAGACAACATCGAAAACAAATTGTGCGAATCGTCGGCATCCTGCGAAAGTCTTGCTATGCCAACGAAACCGTTATAAAGCTCAATCAAGTCTCCTTTCGTGTATATTATCAAAAAGAAAGACAGAATGCCAGCCACGAAGCCCAACACACCAACAACAAGGAACTTTGGAATGCTTATACGCTTATCATTACAGAACAGAAAGACATACGATGCAAAAGCAAGATACACCACATTCGGCACACGAGCAAATATATTCAAGGCAAAGACAAAGCCGCTGAAGAAAATACATGCTTTGCTTGCTTTTTCAACAGCCTTTACCATCAACAATATCGACAAGACACAGAGTGAAGCCGACAAATCATCATAATAAAACTCAATCGGACGGTTGCACAAAACCATCAGCGACATCAACGTTCCACCGACAATACAAATGTTCGGTATTTTGTTTCTTAATAACCTGAAAACACAATAGAACAGAAACAGATAGTTTAGAATCTGCAAAATTCTCAGTCCCAACAATTTTGCAGAAAACATTTTCAGAAACAGATTGCTTATCAAAGCCGTAAGATAGAATGGCGATGTCTTCAAGCTCGAATAGTTCATCGCACTATCCAAGTCTATCGAATATGACAAATAAAAAGCCGAATCCAAGACAGAAATTCCGTCGGTTATGAAATAAAGTTTATAGCAGATTGTATAAACAAATATCACGAGCAACGCAAGCTTGTCATTTTTGTTTATGCAATCAGCAATGCCTTGAAAAAACGTCAATGGGACTTTCAAAAACTTCGTCATTTCTTTATCTGTTTTTTTATTTAAAAGATTCTTCCGGTTTTATAAAGCGTAAAAAGAGGATGCATCTTTTTATACACCCTCTTTTTCTATTTTTATCAATCAGATTTATTACTGTGGACGGCTGTAGTTTGGAGCCTCGCTGGTGATGATAACCTCGTGCGGATGGCTCTCGAGCATACCAGCATTTGTGATGCGTGTGAACTTAGCATCGTGAAGTTTCTCGATGTTTGCAGCACCGCAGTAGCCCATTCCCGAACGAAGACCGCCAATCAACTGGTAGATTACCTCCTGAACTGTGCCCTTATAAGGAACACGACCTGCGATTCCCTCTGGAACGAGTTTCTTTACATCCTTAACGTTGCCTTGGAAGTAGCGGTCCTTAGAACCGTTCTCCATTGCCTCGAGCGAGCCCATGCCTCGGTATGACTTGAACTTACGTCCGTTGAAGATGATTGTGTCGCCCGGACTCTCCTCTGTACCAGCAACGAGCGAGCCAATCATTACGCAATATCCGCCGGCTGCAAGAGCCTTGACGATATCGCCTGAATAGCGCAGACCGCCATCGGCAATCAACGGAACATCTGTGCCCTTCAGAGCCTGAGCCACGTCGTAAACGGCTGTAAGTTGAGGAACTCCGACACCGGCAACGACACGGGTTGTACAGATTGAACCCGGACCGATACCAACCTTAACGCCATCGGCGCCTGCCTCTACCAAGCACTTGGCAGCCTCGCCTGTGGCTACGTTACCTACTACTATATCAACATTTGGGAACAAGCGCTTTGCCTCCTTCAACTTCTCGATTACCGACTTTGAATGACCGTGAGCCGTATCGATAACGATTGCATCTACACCTGCATCAACCAAAGCCTTCATGCGGTCGAAAGTATCGGCTGTTACGCCAACGCCTGCTGCCACGCGAAGACGGCCTTTAGCATCCTTGCACGCCATTGGCTTGTCCTTGGCCTTTGTAATGTCCTTGTAAGTTATAAGACCAATCAACTTGCCATCATTGTCAACCACAGGAAGTTTCTCAATCTTATGCTCCTGAAGGATTGTAGCGGCAGCCTCCATGTCGGCCTGCTGATGGGTTGTGATAAGGTTGTCTTTTGACATAACCTCGTCTACAAGACGGTCAAGGTTCTTCTCGAAGCGGAGGTCGCGGTTTGTCACGATTCCGACGAGTTTGTTGTTGTCATCTACCACAGGAATACCGCCGATATGATACTCAGACATGATGTCGAGGGCATCCTTTACGGTTGCGCCCACCTGAATGGTTACAGGGTCGTAAATCATACCGTTTTCAGCACGCTTAACAATGGCAACCTGACGAGCCTGCTCCTCGATAGACATATTCTTGTGGATAACGCCGATACCGCCCTCGCGAGCAATGGCAATAGCCATCTTAGCCTCGGTAACAGTATCCATAGCGGCTGTTACGAAAGGAATCTTAAGCTCAATGTTTCGTGAAAAACGTGTTGAAAGTTCAACTGTTTTCGGAAGGACTTCCGAATAGGCTGGGATTAACAAAACATCGTCGAATGTTAATCCATCCATTACAATCTTATCTGCAATAAATGATGACATAAATAGTAAGTATAAAATTTATTGCGCGCAAAATTAGTGATAATTTTTCAAATAGATGGCATAAACCGGCTAAATATTTTCCGTTTGGTTAAACTTTTCAGGATTTTCTTCGAAACAGTAGCCGAAGCCCTGGCGGCTCACCACGTTTTGCGAATACTGCCCGAGTTTCTTGCGTATTCGCGCAATGTTTACATTTATGGTGCGCTCGGTAACCACAACGCCCTCCCAGATTTCAGACATAAGTTGCTGGCGCGACACTACATTTCCGCGGGTTGCAAGAAGTTTGCAGAGAAGGGCGAACTCGGTTCGGGTGAAACCAACCTGAACGCCATCGACCGTAACCGTCTTCTTGTCGATGTTTACCTGAAGTCCGCGATACGACAGAAGTCTTTTTCCGAGGCGCGCCTCAACGACGTTCATCACATAGTCGCCCAAACGTTCGCAGTCCGAAACAATCTCCTCGAAGTTTGAACTGATGAAATATGAATAGTGTTGCACGTCTACGTTCCGGATGCTCTCGGCTTTCAGGCGGTCGCGCATGGCATTGATGTCGTGTTCAATCTCTTGCGAGGTTTCGATTGAGAGTTCACTACGGCGACCGTTTATCACCACAATCATCTGCGTAAGCGACTCGTTTACGAGAGCGAACATCTCATGCAGGCTGGCATACTGCTGCGGCGTGAAATCCTCGCGGCCTTCCTTGCGCTGCTTGATGGTTCGTGCAATCTTTGAGCAGGCATCGCCAACCGATTCGAGTTCGCCTATCTGCCTGAGCATATCGCGCACCTTCGACTTAGTATCGTCCGAAAGCCGTTCGTTGCTCACCTCGCCAAGATATGCGGCAATCTCGGCCTCCATGTTGTCGGCAATCTCCTCGTACTTACAGATGCGCTCGTACTGGCGGTCGAACTCAGCGTTGTCCTTCTCGTCGAGCAGACTCTGCACCAACCCGAACATGCGCTGCATCCGTTCGGCAAAGTGTGCAACCTCCTTCTGCGCCTGCAATACCGAAATCTCGGGCGTTGACATCAGTCCGCCGTTGATGAAATGCAGAGCCGACAGTTTTTTCTTCTCGTTGGCTTTGTCAGGAAGAATACGGCAGACGATTTTTTCAATCTGCGGAATGAACCAGATGAGGACAGCCGTATTCAGCACGTTAAAGCAAGTGTGGAAGAGAGCAAGGACAACCGGAATACGCTCGGGCTGACCGCCATCGTGAGCCGAATATCCCACGATGTGGCATACCATATCGACAAACGGATAGAACACGCACAGAATCCAGCACACGCCAAAGAGGTTGAAAACCAAGTGCGCCAATGCCGCCCTGCGAGCAGGAGTTCCGGCACCGAGCGCGGCCAGATTGGCGGTTGCCGTGGTTCCGATATTCTCGCCCATAACCAGCGCGATGCCCAGATAAATAGGAAGCACTCCAGTTGAGCAGAGAAGAATGGTTATTGCCATTACCGCCGCAGATGACTGCACGATGCAGGTGATGACAGTTCCGGCGGCAAGGAAGATGAGCACCGTGAGATAACTGTCGGTATTGAACGAAGAGAAGAAACTTACAACGGCGGCATTGTGCTCAAGATTCATGCTCTTGCCCACTCCGCTAAGCAGCACCAGCGACCAGAAGAGGAATGCCAGTCCGAACAGAAAATCGCCGGCAAATCGATGTTTCTTCTGCCAAATAAGAAAGATACCGATAATGAACGCAGGAAAGACTACGCAGGTGAGGTCTATGCTGTATCCCAGCGACATAATCCACGCCGTGAGAGTTGTTCCGATGTTGGCACCCATAATTACGGATATTGCCTGAGCCAAGGTAAGCAGTCCGGCAGAAACGAACGACACCGTCATGACCGTTGTTGCCGACGACGACTGCACGGCGCAGGTAACAAACGTTCCGGTAAGCATTCCGCTGAATCGGTTCGAGGTCATCCTTCCAAGAACATGTCTCAGACTCGAGCCTGCCATTTTCTGCAAGGCATCGCTCATCATCTTCATTCCGTAAACAAGAAGAGCCAGCGAACCGAGCAGTTTAAAAATAATGTCGATAGTCATTTTTCAGTTGTTGTTTTTATTTTCGCAACAAATTTACAAAAATATGCAGAAAAAGACCACATCGGCACGGTTACAAAACGGTTACAAATAATCATTAGCGTAAAAAAGAAAGGCCCGCGGCCTTAATTAAAAAAGCCGCGAGCCAATCCCTTCGCTTATTCAAGAGTCAGGCATTGAGAGCCTGAACGATATCGTCGAAAATATCATCTACATCTTCAAGACCGATGCTCAGACGTATTGTCGTGTCCTTAACATCCATAGCCTTCTTCTGACTTCCGCTAAAAGGTCCGAAGATTGTTGAGTACGGATGAATGGCAAGCGTCTTGTTGTCGAACAGATTAGTGGCACGATGAACCACCTTCAGATTGTTTATGAAACTGTAACACGACTGGCGGTCGGCCAAGTCGATGGTAAGCATCGCACCAGCCGTTTTGCCATACTGCCTTTGAGCCAGTTCGTAGAACGGATTATCTTCCAAGCCGATGTAGTTTACGCTTACAATCTGCGGAACATCGCGAAGCCGCTTGGCAAGTTCGAGCGTGTTGCGGCTCTGCACGGCATAGCGCGCGTGGAGCGACTCCAAGCCGAGGGTCTGCATGTAAGCCGCATGGGGAGTCATGTATCCACCCAGATTGAACAGAAGTTCGAAACGGATGCGCTGATTAAAGACACCGAACGTTCCGTAGTCAATAATCAGTCCGCCGAGCGATGTTGCTCCGCCCGAAATGTACTTCGTACTGCTCACAACCTGAACATCAATACCCAAAGCCTTGGCATCGAACTCGGTAAACGGAATCATGGTTGTGTCGGCAATGAGCGGAATGCCGTTCTTGCGTGCCACCTCGGCAAGAGCAGCAACGTCGGCAACCTCCATCTGCGGATTAGTAACGATTTCGAGGAAGATGCAGCAGGTGTGTTCGTCTACGGCAGCCTCAACAGCATCAATGTCGAGCAGATTTACCGCCTTGCTGTCTACTCCAAGCCTGCCGAGAGTCTTGTTTATCAACGAAACCGTGTTACCGAACAGATGATTGCTCGTTACGATGTTGCTTCCGCTCTGCGCCACGGCTATAAGAGCGTTAGAGATGGCCGCCATGCCCGAGTTGAAGGCAAAGACATTCTGCGCATCGGTTAGTTCCTTAACCCTGTCTTCGAAGAAAGTAACCGTTGGGTTCATAACTCTCGAATAATCAGGTTCGAGAACCCTTCCGCAGAAGGCATCGGCCATTGCCTGCGCGCTGTCGAACTCGAAGGCGGCACAATGGTATACCGGCATGCTCAAAGCGCCGTATGGATCTTTTTTACTGTAGTTTGTCTTTGTTGCTATTGTCTGTTTGCTCATAACTTTACTGTTTTTATTTCTTATTAACTATTGCACAAACGCACGAATCGCTCCACACGTTTTCTGCTGTTTCAACCATATCAATTATCGTAAAAATAGGAAGGATAATTCCCATTATGCCCACGGGCGAGCCGTTGCCTGCCATCAGCGAGAGCGTTAGGAAGTAGCATCCCATCGGGACTCCGGCGTTGCCGATGGCAGAAATCACCGCAATGACAAGCCACAAGAGCATCGTTGGGAGCGTGAGAACCGTTCCGCCGTTCTGCATCACGAAAAGCGATGTAACCAAGATGAAGGCGGCGCATCCGTTCATGTTTATCGTAGTACAGATGGGCAGGACGAAGCGCGCCACATCGGGGCGCACGCCCAGATTATCCTCGGCCGAACGCATCGTTACAGGCAGAGTGGCTGCCGAACTCTTTGTGAAGAGAGCCATCAGTACGGCTGGCGACATTGCCTTGAACACCTTCAGAGGATTAAGTCCGCGAACCAGAAGGAACAGCGGCAGAACGACGAAGAACTGTATGATGTTTCCGCCAAGGATTACCGCCACATACTTGCCAAGCGAGCCGACGATTACGCCTGCCGTAATCTGAGCCGAGAGTTGGGCGGCAAACGCAACGATTCCGACGGGCAATGCCCATATCAGCGCACGGATAAGGGTGAACAGAAGTTCCTGCAAGGCTGAGAAGAACTTTACGAGCACCTCCTTGTTCTCGCTCTGCGGCATGAAGGCGAGAGCCAGTCCTACTGAAGAGGCGATGATGAGAATACTCAGCACGTTTCCGTTGATGAACGGCTGAAGTACGTTGTTCGGAATAACATTCAAGATGTGGTCGTAGTACGACAGCGACTCCAGATTCTGCGGAACGTCTACGCTTCCCATCTTCACCACCTCCTCGGGAAGATTTTCGGGAGCGATGACGATGTACAGAATCAGTCCAACGGCAGCCGCCGAAACGGTTGTCAGCAACGTGTAAGTAAGCGTGTGCGCGAATATCTTTCCGGCATTGTTCTTTGTGCCGAGCGATGCCAGCGTGGTTATCACGGCAAGCGCGATGGTTGGCACGGCCACAAACTGAAACAGCCGCGTAAACGACGATGCAATGAAATTAAACAGCGCGTTGAGCCATTCAATCTCCAAAACTCCAAGAACTGCGCCCAACACGAGCGCACCAATCCATATTACTATATTTTTCATCCTTTTATATTGTTTTTTGCTTCCTAAACTTTACGTCATAACGACCATGCCAGATTAAGGTAGAAGTTGCGTCCCTTCTGCGGAATGTCGCACCAGTCTGAAAATGCCGAATATCTCTTGTCGAGCAGATTCTCGACGCCTGCCCTCACAGTTAGTAACGCTTTGCGTAGCGAAAAATTATACGAGCCGCTCAGTCCAAGCACAACATATTCGGGAGTCTCGCTCTCGCCATACTTCGCAGCATAGTTTGTCTGGCGTGCATTTCCCTTTACATCAAACTGAACACGGGCATCACCCTTGATATAAGCCAGATTAAGTCCGTAACTGAAAGGCGATATTAGCGGCAGGTTATCGCCATTGTCATCCGTTCCGATGGCATAGCCTAGCGAGCCGTTCAGCTCCAATTCTTTCAGAATCTGCCACTTGGCAGTAAAGTTCGTATTGATGATGCGCGCATCACTCAGGTTTCCGTAGACCTTAACGCCCTTTGCGCCTATCGTCATGGCACTGAGGCGATTCTCGAAATGCCCTATGATGTAGTTGCTGAAGAAGAAGGCGTTGGCATCAATCTGAAGCGACAGACGCTTTATTCCGCTGAACTTTGCCGATGCGTTCACCTCTACTGCCGATTCGTTCTTCAGAGCCGGATTGCCGATGTAGTCGAACTGGTCGAACGTATTGTTGAGATAATATCCGTATGCCTCGGTAACCGTTGGAGCGCGACTGCCCCACCCTGCGCCGACCGACAGAAGCCAGTCTTTCGGCGTGAACGAGTAGCCCAGTGCCACCCTTCCGGTTGTCTGCCTGTATTCGTCCGTCATCTTAGGGAAGAAAACCTTCTGCGCCTTGTAGCCCTCCTCGTTGTTCAGTTTCTGCGTCTGAAAGGCTATTTTTGCCGAGAGTCTGAGTGCGTGCTTGCCCGAGAGCGTTATCCTGTCGCAGAAAGCCAGTCCGGTGTTAAGCGTTCCCACATCGGGCCACGTTACCATGTACATTGGCGCGGCTCCTCCGGGATACATCGTCATGTCGGCAAAGAGGCGGTTGTAGTACAAGTCGTAATTCAGTTGCGCATCATGAACGCTGTTGCCTGCCACGAGCAGACTGTACAGACCTGCCGTCCAACTCTCGCCGGGCATATCCATGTGAATCTCGACGTCGGGGCGCGTGGTGTCGTCCATTATATGTGTTATGTGATTGTAGTATGCCTTTGTCTCCCACGAAGTGAGAAAATCTCCGCCAAACAGCCTTCGGTACGACAGCGAGGTGATGAAAGCCTCAGCCTTCGAGACGTCCATGTTCAAGGCGGGATAGCCAACGTCCGTAGCCTTGTCGTAGATGAGCGTGCCCTCGACGATGTTCTTTTCCTTCAGTCTGAAGCCCACGTTGCCAAAGAGGTTGACTTTCGTAAACTGCGAGTACAGCACCTCCTTGCCGCCGGCCTTGTAGTTGTCGGCATCGCGCCAGTATGCTCCGAAGTTTGTGTAGAACGAATGTCGCGATAAGGCAGCGTCAACTCCTGCCACTCTTACGTTTCCGTTTGTCTCGTATCCGGCGTTGGCACTCAGTTGTAGTGGTTTCTTGCCGAATCCTGCCTTCTGAAGTTTGAGGTCGAGGCTTCCGCCTATGTTTCCTGTGCTCTGCGGATTGCCGAAGAGTCCGGAGTTAAGGCTTATGCTTTGCAGATTACCACTCTCAACGTACGATGTTACGGGGTCCATCTTGTCGGTACAAGCATAGAAAATCTTCATTCCGTCGATGGTTGTCGATACTCGTTCGGTCTGCATGTTGTTTACCGACGGCTCCCACGCATAACTTCCGCGCCTTATCAGGCTAACGCCCGAGAGTTGCTGAAGATGCTCGTCGATGCTTGCCGTCTTGCCCTTGACAGAGCGTTTGCCGCCCTGTATGTTTGAAGTAGATACCACCACTACCTCGTCGATGTTATGCGACTGGTTGGTGATGGTATCACTGTTATGAGCAATATAAAGGGTTGAAAATAGTAATTCTAAAATCATTCGAATCAACAATTGAAAATTGACAATGGACAATTGCTTTTCAATCTTCAATTGTCATCATTGTCAATTGTCAATTGTGCATTGTCAATTATGAATCAAATAGTTACATCAAGATACAGCGAGCTGAAGCCTGAGTCCAAGTCGTCGCCGCCTGCCACAATGTTGCCGTTGGCATCCTTTACTGTTAAGTGGATTCGCCACAAGCCTGTCATCGTAAGGTTGAGAGTGCCCAGATAACTGCCATCGTCCTGCTTTGTAAATGCCGCGTTGTCTGGCGATGAGTGGTTGCCCATGTCGGGCATCGTCGGAAGAATTTCTACTGTAAACTTCTCGCTTGCAACCTGATAAGGCTCTGTAACCTTCGCGCTCTTCTTCGAGATGTAAGCCTTTACGGCATTTGTGCCAGTCTTGTATTCAGTTGGATTTACGAGCGAGATGAAGAATGTCTCATTGCCCACCTTGAACGACTTGACCCAGTCCTGACCGTCTGGCAGCGGATTAACCACCTGCTCAACATCATTGATGCTTGCCTCGCTCTTCAGCACCCGTGCTGTATAAGACAAAGCCCATGTGTCCTTGCCCGATGTGCTCATTATGAACGAAATCCATCCGCGCTTTACGGCAGTAGGTTTGTTGTCGAACGTCTCGACACCAGCCGATACAGGTGTGCTGTGATACATGTTCATCGCGCTCATGTGCATAAGCGGAGTGATGCTTGTTATGTCGAAGTCCTTAACGTAGTTGCCGTTTTTCTTCTTTGTAGCAACAAAGAATATCTCGTTGTAGCCCTTGTGGAAGTCGGCCGAACGATATGCAAACACGTTGTACTTATCGTCAATATCCTTAATAGAAAGTTCAGGAATGATTGTAACCGTCTGTAGGAACTTGTAAACCTGCAGAGCCTCCTCTGCCGAGCAGCAGTCAACATCGCCGTCGAGCGTCACGCCCGGAATCTCAATGTCCTGCACTCCGTTGTTGTCGTTAGAGTTGCATGCCGTAAAGGTCAGAACAACTGCTGCCATCGATAAGAATAATAAAATCTTTTTCATACTAAAATCCTGTTTTATTTCAGTTTCTATTTAGGTGATAAAAAAAGGAGACCGGCGTCTTTACAACGAACCCCAACACCGGTCTCGCGGAAATTGATAATGATTAATAACCGGGATTCTGACTAATACCAAGGTTCTCGCCCGACAAGCCTGTTGGTATAGGCTGGCGATAATGGCGGCCCTGTACGTTGTTATATTTTGCCTTCAGGTGGTTGTGAACCTTTGTGAAGAACGCCTCCTGATCGGCAGTATAAGTCTGATTATTCTTCCAGTCATCAGCAAAGTGCTTGTAGTTCTTCACCTTCTGTACAGATGAAATCAGGTCCTTCCAGCGATAACTGTTATACAAAGAGAACTGCTCGTATGTAAACTCGTAGTCCCACTCGCGCTTAATCTGGTCGAATGTAGGTGCAGAGACAGTCTCGATGCCTGCGCGCTTTCTCAGTTCGTTGAACGGAGCGGCAGCCTCGGCGTTGCGGCCAAGCTGAACAAGAGCCTCAGCCTTTGTCAATAGCACCTCGGCATAGCGTATCTCGATGCGGTCAACCGAGTTGTGGGTAATCTCAAGGTTCTCGGCATCCTGATAGCTCTGGTCTACGCCCTTTCCGTTGATTGGAGTGTAGACTGGCGAATAGTAGTGATGTGTCTTACCCGTTTCCGGATTAACAACGGTTGTGAAGTATGTCTCGGCCAGACGCTTGTCGTCAGGATATTCAGCCTTCCAGTCGTCGTACAGATTATCGTCGGCAACCTCGGTGTGGTTCTGCGAGTAGCCTGTGCCGTTCTCTCCGTTCTGGAATGGGAATGTCCACGAGCAATGTGTCTGATGGTTACCCTGTGCATCGTACTCGTCGCCGTCGTGGGCAATGGTAAACAGATGCTCGTTTGTGCCGCGTTTGTTGCTCTCATACTCGCGTCCCCAAAGTTTGTTGTAGTCTGGGTCGAGTTTCAGCAAACCGCTATTGATTACCTTGTCGGCATACTCAACAGCCTTTTCGAGGCGCGAATCGGTCTTGGTGAACGTAGGGTCGGTCTGCGATGATGCGATGGCAGCCACCTCGCTCTGCGAAAGCGGATTGTCGCCCCATACCAGATATGTTCGTGCCAGCAATCCCTGAGCCGCCTGCTTTGACGGAACGCGAGGGTCGCCGTCGTAGTTCTTCAGCAGTTCCTCGGCTGCGGTAAAGTCGCTCACAATCTGGTTAAACACCTCGTCTATCGACTTGCGCTCGGTTGTGCTTCCACCCTCTTCGGTAAAGACAGGCACTTCGCCCCAAAGTTGAACGAGTTTAAGGTAAGCCAGTCCGCGAAGGAACTTTGCCTTTCCAACAGCGGCATTGTAGCCAGCCTGCGAAACCTTTCCGGCCTTTAACGAGTTTGTTACGGTTGCTATCGCCTCGTTGTCCTGCGAGATGCCAAGGAAGAGGTGGTTAAAAATCTTTACCTGATACCATGTAGAAGATAGTTGCTCGAATCGGCTGTTTACCGGGCCGGGCTCTCCTTCCTCGCCCTCGAAAGATATTAGTTTGTTTGAGTTAAGTTCAACGATGAACGAGAACGACGAACTTAGCGGCTGCCAGTGGCTGTAAACGCCGTTCACAAGCGACAGCGCGCTGGCATCGTCGGCAACTACGTTTTCGTCGGTAACCTGATTCTTCACTGAGTCATCGCTTGAGCATGATGACAATGTTGGTATAAGCGAAGCCGCCGCGAAGGCAGCAATAAATAAATCTTTTTTCTTCATTGTACACTCTAATTTAATTGTTACTAAACTCGTTTTATTCTGTGTTTGTTTGACATTGCAAAGATACGGCGACTTCGGCGGCTTCACAATCGCATTTTAAGTGTATATTTAACTAACATATTTATGGTAGAAGGGCGATTATTTTGAATTGATAATTGACAGTTGATAATTGACAATGAGGAAGTTAGAAAGTTGAACCCAAATCGGTCATTAGGATTTCTCGGTGCTGTATGGCAGAGAGAAAACCTTTAGTTTTTCCCATATCGAGAGGAAGGATCGTCGTGTTTTCAACGACCTGGCCAAGTACAGAATGTGCTTGTTTTTTGTCTTTCCCAGATATGCGGGTGTTGATATCAGTTCGTAGCGGATTGTCTTGAGGAACTTCTTTTTGTCGGAGTTCATCAATGCATGGCGAAACAGCGACATGAAGTTGTATGCCATGATTATGAAATTGCCGCAGGCTTCTGTCGCCCAGAAGTTGTGCGATACGAAGTCGTCTATAGAAAAATCGTATTTCAGTTCCTTGATTCTGTTCTCTGAGTCGGCTCTGCCAC